>NZ_SMYJ01000044.1:0-20056 GCF_009720285.1 Bradyrhizobium sp. BR2003 | reverse complement strand
GGAGACCACCTCGGACTACGACCGTGAGAAGCTGCAGGAGCGTCTCGCCAAGCTCGCAGGCGGCGTCGCGGTGATCCGCGTCGGCGGCGCGACCGAGGTCGAGGTGAAGGAGCGCAAGGATCGCGTTGATGACGCGATGCATGCGACCCGCGCGGCTGTCGAGGAAGGCATTCTCCCGGGCGGTGGCGTCGCCCTGCTCCGGGCCTCCGAGCATCTCAAGGGCATCCGCACCAAGAACGACGACCAGAAGACCGGCGTCGAGATCGTGCGCAAGGCGCTGTCGGCTCCCGCTCGCCAGATCGCGATCAACGCGGGCGAGGATGGTTCGGTCATCGTCGGCAAGATCCTGGAGAAGGATCAGTACGCGTTCGGCTTCGACAGTCAGACCGGCGAGTACGTTAATCTCGTCAGCAAGGGCATCATCGACCCGACCAAGGTCGTGCGCACCGCGATCCAGAACGCCGCCTCCGTGGCCGCGCTCTTGATCACCACGGAAGCGATGGTTGCCGAGCTGCCGAAGAAGAACGCCGGCGGCCCCGCGATGCCTCCGGGTGGCGCCATGGGCGGGATGGACTTCTAAAGTCCGCCTTCAAGCGATCCAAGGAATGCAAAACCCCCGGCGGCGATGCCGGGGTTTTTGTTTGCGCGCAAACTGCTTGGGTCCTCCGCGTAGCGCAGCCAATGCCGGTGATGCTTCGCACAACCTCGCGCCGATACAGGAGCCCTCCGCCGCTCACAGCACGCACATTATGCACAACACCCTCCGCAAGTTTACGTTGGCTTGAGTTGACAATTTCAAAAAATTCTCCGCGAGAGTCGCAAACCGAACCGACAGTCGCGCCTTCGTCCCGCAGAGTAGTGTCGGGGCGGGATCGAAGCTCACCCAAAACTCAGAATCGAACACGGAGCGTCAGCGCTGTCGTGACGCATGCAAGCGTTGCGAGGAATGCTTTCGCGCGAGAAGGGGACTGCGCCTTGAGTGAAAGTGAAATGAAAGTCACGGTGAACGGCACGAACATCTTCGGAATACCGTTGTTGGGCTTCCCGAAGATCGCATTGCCCGGAGTGGTCGGCGATCTAGCTGCGGAGAGCTTTGCCCGCGCGCGCACAGCCTCTGAACAGATGACTGAGGCGTTGAGCGAAACGTACTCGCGCAACGCGGGCATCGCGACCGACTACGGGCTCAAGGTGCTCGAAATCTCTCACGGCAATACCGCCTTCGCGTTCGATTTGTTCGCCCATCTGCTTGGCAGCGGGTCGGCGTCCGAGGTCTTGACCTTGTCCACCGAGCAAGCCCGCAAGGCCCTCGACCAGAACAAGGCATTGTGGGAGCTCAGCCAGAGGCTTGCGACAGACATGCGCGGGCAAGTCAAGAAGCACTTCGACAGGGCTCTCCATCACGCCGCCTGAGGAAGGACGGCAGGCCGGCTGGCACAGGAGGCTTACGGCTCCGCGCCGGCTCTAAACCTTGATATAGTTGAATATGAGGTCGGTTGATCGCTACAACTGTTTTCGCGTCTTCCTTGACCCCACTTGGCTGACGCACCTTCCAAGTTGACGGCCCTGGCCCGCCCCGCCGGGGCCGTTTTCTTTGAGTCCGTCCGGTGCGACAGCGCCAAAAAAGCCGAAAGACCCAACGAGCCAGGAGACCTGCTGCGACAGAACGGTTAAGAACTATATCGATCAAAGTCAGGAGTTCGCGTTGTGCATGGTCGCGCTCGCGCCCTGGACTCTCTCATTCTATCGGCAGGGCAGCTAGTACGCTGCAGCGGCATACACCGCCCTGATACTAGCCTTCTTCGCGAACATGGCGTTCGTCGTGTCGGCGCGCGCAGCCCTCGTCTATCTTCCGGTGCTGCTCATCGTCTTCGCATCAAGGTATCTTAGCCGCCGCCAGTCGGTGTTGCTGTTTGGCGCGGGTATTGTGGTTGCCGTCGCTGTCCTGGTCCACGTCCGGCTACCTGCGCGCTCGCATCGCGGATATCTGGACCGAATATCAGTCCTCGAAAGAGAATATTGTCCGGTCGACAGGGCAGCGGCTGGAATATTGGGAGAAGTCGCTGAAGTTCTTCGCCGAAGCCCCGATCTTCGGCAATGGAATTGGCTCCGCGCAGGCATTATTTGAGCGCGATGCCGTCGGTAAGATCGGGTTGGCTGCCCAAGTGACCAAGAACCCGCACAATCAAACCCTCAACGTTGCGGTTCAATGGGGGATCATCGGGATCGTTGCGCTTTATGCGATGTGGATCTCCCATCTCTGGCTATTTCGCGGGGGCGGATTCGCGAGTTGGCTCGGACTACTTGTCGTAGTCCAGAATATAATACTCTTCGCTAGGGCCGGTTGATTGACCGGAAGGAGTAATTGTTTGTGCGTTCTGAACTTATGTTTATTTTTGTAGTGGGGCTAATGGCATTTTGGCGACGCATGCTGCTTCCACGCAGGATGGTTCGGCTACGGCTCCTCAGGCAAATCAATCCAAATATCCGCGGGACCTTCCAGGAGCGTATCCTGATCGGGAACGTAGATGCTATCAAAGACCCTGAGGCCATGAGCCATTGCCGCACCGATGATTATGAAAGGGAGCTTGACCTGCTCCAGATCTTCGAAGCTATCAGCGTCTACGATCCGAACGAAATCGAGTTTAAACTGTCGGAATTTGATCAGAGATGCGGCTGATGCTATTAGATCCTTGATGCAGGACCCGCCTTTAGCGATCTCTTTCCTCAAATGGTTCAGTGCCATGAAGAGACACGAAAGCTCATCGAGCTCGGAGCGGCTAAAGCGTCGTAGCCGCGATGAAATCGGCACTCCGTTCCTATATCTCACCGTCGGCACAAATCGTATATCGCAATCAAGAAGCAAATCTGCGACGGCACGCTTTACCAAGATCGCCTGACCGATATCTTTCAAGCCGAAATAGCTCCGAGTGGGGCGTGCATAGCAGATCCAGCGGATTGCACCGGTAACAGCTTCCTTCAAGTGCTCCTCGGGCCCGTCCAGACGCAGATCATAGTCGTCTTGCGTTAGAAACGTTCGATAGCCCGCTGGAAACATTTCGGCATCGCTAGACGAAAGCACGGCGGTCGCTCCCGCGCGTAGCGCAAGCCCAATGTCGTCGTCCAGATTGAACTCGTAGTTAACACCGGGCTCAAACTGGCTCTTGTTCGGGTAGACCGTGACGATTGCAACGTCATTCTCAATTGCCGCCCTTCTGATGAGTTCTGCATGACCGCGGTGCAGAGCGCCCAAAGTGTGCACCGTGCCAATCGTTTGGCCTGTTCTCGCGACCTCCCGGAGGAAGGCCTTGCCAGCTGAAAGGGAATCTAGATGCATGTGTCTTGATCCAGTTCTCCTGAACACAAGGACGGCCTTGTCCCATCGCTCAGATTACGGAACACCTGTCCTGAGCGCCGCATCGAGCGCGCACGGCCAGCTAGCACCGACGAGAGTTTCATGTCTCACCTCACGAAGGGGCTCGGTCTCAATCGGCCTAGTCTGCCTGACATTGTATTTCCCTGGTCGTCGTTTCGCGCCCCTGAAACAATCAGGTCGATCCAGCTCCGCCACGTCTCATCAACGACGCTAACTCAGCCAGATAGCTTTCCGGTTCGCGCGGCGGACCATCCTTCAGAGCGGCCTGTAATCCCGGGCATCTATCCGCAAAAAACGGCGGCTCGAATGTGGTTATCGTTGCGCCCGAAAAATCGACCTTTACGAAGCTTGCCTGGAAGGGGGATATTCCACTCAAGTTCGCGTCGCGCAAGGAAGATTGATTCATACGAATATATGCCACGCGCGTAGCCTCGAGGTTACTGCCGGTCATTCCCGCCGCGAGATATGCCTGCACTAGATTGGATCCTTCGAGATTTGCGCGATTCAATGCCATTGATTGCGGGGGATCACCGGTAAGTATCGACCTGTAGAGGTAAGCCTGAGATAGGTCTGCACTCTCAAGATCGCAGTCGCGCATAAACGCACAGCGGCCACGAAAGCCCGTAAACTTGGCGGCTCGCATGGTGCTTTCTGTTATCGAAATGCTTTCGCCTGATGCCCGGGACAGGTCCGCTCCATCGAGCTGGCAGGAACGAATAGATGCGCCGTTCAACACGGCACCGACGAGATTTGCGTCGGACAAGTTTACGGACAGGAGCCGTGCATCGGTCAATTCTGCCTGTTCAAGCTCCGTCCTTGAAAGATTTGAAAGGTGCAGATCAGCAAATGGGGCGCTCAGTGCTCTCGCCGTAATCCGGCCGCTCGCCTTTGAGAGTCTCAGATACGGAAGATGAGCGCCTTCCAGGACAAGGCCGTCGACCGAGGTGGGACGCACGATCGATAAACAGTCACCCTTTGACTGAAAGAACGAGCAAGCCGCCAGATACGTCTTCGTGATCGTGACCTGGCTCAATTTGGCAAAGCGAAAAGAAGCGGAAGAAAGGAAGCACTCATTAATAGTCGAGCCTTGCAATTCTGCCCCATCGAATACGGCGTAACTCGCGTCGCATTGATAGGCGAGAAGTCCACTGAGCATTGCGTTATCAAAACGCGTTCTTTTCATGCTGCAACCGTGAAACAGACTGCCGGTCGCATCAACTACATTGCGCAGACTTGCATCGTCGAAGTTGCAGACTTGTGCTGCAATCGCATGCATATACGCACAATCGAGCTTGGCGCCACGGAAGCTTGCTCTCTCTAGCCCAGGACAGATAAGGTTCGCCCCTGAAAGGTCTGCCCGATCCAACGTTGCTCCGTAGAGTTGCGCGCGATTGAGGGTGCAGCGTCGCAACGGGAAATCGGATAGGTCGAGACCGCTGAAGTTCTCGGAGGATAGCTGCAGGCCAATCCCCGTTTTTCTGATAGCCTCCTCAGTTCGCCTCCCAACGGCCGCCACTGCGCGCGGCCGATCAGAAGCTCGACTCCAGTATCGAACAAATTCTCCGTCGGATGAAACGTTTTTTATCGGCCCGGCCCAATTCTCTGATCCTTCATTTGCGCTGTACTCGATGTTAGCGTCGATCGTTTGCGACATGTCGACGATTCCATATTGCCCGGATTGCGAGTGGGCTTCTCGTTGTGAGCTCTTGTCATTCGGCAAGTGCGGGTAAGCTTAAGCGATCGTCCCACCGCCGTCTGCCAACCACGACTCGATGGGTCGATGACGCAGCAACTGCGCGGGGGGCCTTCGCAGCCGCGGTGGTGCACGCGTCGACAGAATGTACCATGCCCCCTCCACCACTGCTTGTTGCGATGATTCACCGGGCCTGCCAACGTCGACGAGGCAAGCTCAACCACTATGCCGATATGCCCAAAGATGCGATTTGGCTTGATACGGCTCTCCCAGTAAATGCATCCCTCAACCGAATGCGCGAAGTTCACGTTCTTGCTTCTTTCTCAAGATGAAGCCACGGCTTGCGGCTGAAAGTGATCGCTTATCTAGCGCCGTACTCGGCATTACCTGAGCAATGACCGTGCCAGCCGATCAGCTGCAATAAAGGGCTGAATGAATGCGATGAAATCGAGATCGTCGGATCGACGCCAAGTGTTTTGAACCCGACAAAAGCCGTCTCTTGTCGGGGATCGCACCAGGTTCGCAAGGATATCGTAAAAAACCGAGTTCTGAGCTCGCTCGCGAGACGGCGATGGCCGAGAACGGGCAAATAGCCAAGGAATTCGGCACGTTCCAACCGTCGAGTTCGCGAACAGGGGGTGTACGAGCTCGACTGGCCCGCTCCGCGCGCCGGCCGACCTATCGCGAACCACACGCTGTGCCGGCGGAGCGATGAACGAGCGCGCAATCGTCACCAAACCGGCGCGCAAAATGGTAATGCTCCGCGATCGAAGATCAGCTATTTATGATCCAGAAAGTCGAATTCGGCAGCATTCACGCGATGCCTCTTTCGAGAATTGTTGACGAACGACTTATCTCAGGATCGCGCACAAGACGGGGCATGGCGGCGATAAGGCTCCTGGTATATTCAGATAGTGGATTGAGAAATATCTCTTCAGTAGCGCCACAGTCGACAATTCTCCCCTGGCGCATCACGATGACGCGATCGCTGATATGACGAACAACGCCGAGATCATGGGAGATGAAGAGATAACTCATGCCGAGGTGACTCTTCAGATCGCCGAGCAAGTCCAGGACCTGGGCCTGGATCGAGACGTCTAGCGCCGAAACCGGCTCATCGCAGACGATCACGGCAGGATTTGGTGCAATCGCGCGGGCGATCGCGACGCGCTGGCGCTGACCGCCCGAGAGCTCGATCGGTCGCCGGTCGAGCAGGCTCCGGGATAATCCGACTAGATCGAGCAGCTCGATGACGCGCTCCTGACGCTTGCGCGACGTCTCGACGTTGCTCGAAAGACTATCGGATAAGATGCGGCCGACCGTCCAACGTGGATCAAACGAGCCAAGAGGATCCTGGTAAATGATCGATATCGACGGTCGGCGAGCCCGCCGTTCGCGTTCGGTAAGCTTGGTCCAAGCTTTCCCTTCAAACTGAACGGCCCCCTCGTCGGGTTCCTCGAGGGCCAGGACCATGCGCGCCATCGTGGACTTTCCCGACCCGGACTCACCTACAATGCCCAATGTCTCGCCGGATCGCAATTCGAAGGAGACACCGTCAACGGCCGCCCGTAAAGTGCCATCCGGGCCGCTGAATCGCTTCACGAGGCTTGTGGCTTCGAGCACGATGGGACGAGATCTCGGCAGCAATTGCATGGGTGGGTGCGTTTGTCCGCCAACGGTCGATGGTGAGAGGCGTGAGCCGCGCGGCCGGCCTGATGGCACGGCATCCAGCAGCTGACGAGTATAGGAATGTCGTGGATCTCCGAATATCTGACCGGCGTTACCGCGTTCGACGACCTCGCCTTGACGCATAACGAGGACCTCATCCGCCACGCGGGAGACCACCGCCAGATCATGGCTGATCAGGATCAGAGCTTTACCCCGGGTTTTGGTTTCCTCGAGCAGTGCCAGCACCTGAGCTTGCGCTGTCACGTCTAGAGCGGTGGTCGGCTCATCGGCGATAAGGACGCGTGGGTCGAGCGCAAGTGCTGCAGCGATGAGAGCCCGTTGGCGCTGGCCGCCGGACAATTGATGCGGCAGTCGCTGAGCCTTGATCTCGGGCTCAGGGATGCCGACGAGCTTGAGGAGAGCAATCACTCGCTGTGCGAGCTCCTGGCGCGATGATACGGCACCATGCAGGCATAAGCCCTCGCCAATCTCTTTGCCGATCCGGCGAAGCGGGTCCAACGAGACGAGTGCATCCTGTAGTACGAAGCCAATCCCGCTGCCGCGAATGCGCCGCCAGCCACGATCGTTAAGGCCGATCAGGTCCGTCCCATCGAAGCTCAGTTGGCGTGCATGGACCCTGGCGAGGCGACCGGCGAGACCTATGAGAGCCCGCGCGGTCACGCTCTTTCCTGAGCCGGACTCACCGACGATCGCAAGGCACCGCCCCGGTTGTAAGGAGAAAGATACATTGCGCACGACCGCTTTCGTGGCGATGTCGCGCCCGAAGGAGACACGCAGCGAATCGACCGTGAGGAGGTCTGCCTGCTGCGAGGCAGGTCTGGAAGGAGCCTGCAACATTCAAGTTTTTCCTTCCAGACGGTCCTGCAGGTGGCCTCCGACAATGGTGAGGCTAAGGGCAAAAATCGTCACGGCCAGTCCGGGTATGACCTCCAGCCACCAGGAATAGATCACATAGTTGCGCCCGGCACTGAGCAGCGCGCCCCATTCAGGGGCCGGGGGAGCAACGCCAAGACCTAGAAAGGCTAGCCCCGACGCCCAGATAATCGCCTGACCGACGCCGATTGTCATCGTAGCTGTCAGCGGGTTCATCGTGTTCGGAAGAATATGCCTCCAGACGATACGGGAAAACGGATGTCCGAGCGCCTTGGCTGCCTCCACGTACCCGGTCCCCTTGATAGAAAGCACCTGGCCCCTGATCATGCGCGCATAGCCTGGTGCCGTGGCGATTCCGACGGCTATGACCTCAGTCAGCACCGACGGCCCAAAGACGGTAACGAACACCAGGGCGAGCAAGAGCGTGGGAATTGCGAAGAGCACGTCGAAAATCCGGGTGAGAATGCTGTCGAGCGCGCCACCGGAAAGTGCGGCGGTGACGCCGAGAATGAGTGCAACGGATATGCTTAGCACGGTCGCACCAAATCCGATGGCAAGCGATTGGCCGGCCCCCTCCAGCACACGGGAGTAGAGATCCCGGCCCAATTGATCTGTACCCAACCAATGGCCGATCGAAGGCGACTGCAATGACGAGCTCAAATCGATAGCGAGCGGGTCGTGGGTCTGCAGCATCTCTGGCGCGATGGCCGCGAGGACAAAGAAGCCAATGATGGCAAGCGAGGCAGCAACCCGGAAGGGAACATGGCAGATTAATTCCAAGACTTCTCTGAGCGGCTGAGATACCGTGACTTCCGCGAATCTGCTCATGTCAGCTTCATCCTCGGATCGAGCATCCGGTAAGCCAGATCGACAACTACGCTAAGAAGGACGAATAGGCCCGCAGAGATCAAAACAGCTCCCGACACGATCGGAACGTCCCGCGAGGATGTCGCGGCGACGAGAACTCCACCCAGGCCTTGGCGGGCGAAAACGACCTCTATCAAGATCGCCCCCGAAAGAAGCTTTCCGAGAGCCCAACCTGACAACGTGATGCCGGGCAATGCGGCATGACGCAGGACATGGTGAAGTCTGACCCCGAAATCACTCATACCGCGAGCTCGCGCGGACGTAACGAAGGGCTGCTCGAGCACGCGCGTGAACTCGTTCAGAATGACTTGTCCGAAAAAGCCCGACAGTTCGAGAGCCAGCGCAAGGGTTGGGAGAACGAGGCCCATCGCCGAACTTTCCCCGACAACGGGAAAGATCCGCAAGTTCACCGCAAAGACGACGAGCAGAATTGTAGCTAGCCAGTAAGGCGGCACGGTTGCCAGGAAGATTTGCGCGCCGCTGAGCAGCTTCGACCATATGTTATCTCTGCCGGCGATCAACAGCGTGGCCAAGATGGCAATAGCCCATGCCGTCAGCAGCGCGGCGATCGCCAGAACAATAGTCGGACCAATCTGCTCTGCGATGATCCCTGCGACGGGTCGATGCTGCTGGTATGATTCACCAAGGTCTCCGTGCAGGATTCGCCATATGTACTTCGCGTATTGAACGACGAGCGGTTGATCAAAGCCATATTGCGCATTGACAGCTGCGAGCTCTGCCGGAGGCGCCGGCCCGACGTTACCACTCCGTACATTGATGATGATCTGCGCGCGATCGCCTGGCAACAAACACTGCATTAGGAACGCAAACGTTGCTGCAGCCCACACGACAGCCACGCCGGAGAGTATGCGGCGCGCGAACCAAACAAGCGGATTGTGAGCCGCGAGCTTCACGGACTCATTTCCTTTCATCAAAATGAGCGTCATAGAAGACGGGCTCACCCACCGACCCGTGGTCCAGCCATACGTCTTTCAGATTAGGGCTGGTGGCCAAAGTCACGTCCAGCACCGTGAAGCCAATCACAGCAGCCTCATCCACGATCTTCCGTTCCGCCTGCTGATAAAGACCGGTACGCTCAGCGCTGCTGAAATCCTGCTCCGCCCTCTGGATCACGTCCCAAAGCGCCGAATCCTGGAAGCGCGATGGATTGAATCGATTGGGTTCACCATTCTGGTCTGGCTTCCATGAAATCCGGAAGATCTCGGCGCCGGGTGCGACCCAATAGAGCAGCACGACTTCATAATCGTCGGGGCCGAGGTTTCTTCCGGCGAAGAAATCAGCGGGATTAGTGGGTTGAAGACGTACGTCAAAACCGGCCGCCCTTGCCTGCTGCTGGATTACTTGCAAGGCTTGCTCGCCATCGGGCTTCAGAAAAGCGTTCGAATAGGAAATGCGCACCGTCAGTGAATTGCCGTTCTTGACACGGATGCCGTTACGGTCACGCTCAGTCCAGCCCGCCCGATCAAGCAGCTGATTGGCTTTCCGAATATCGTACGCATACGCCCGCCCGAGCTCGTGCAGGTATTCCGGCGAGCTTTGACTTAGCGCGCCGTTGCCTTCAAATGGCAAAGAGCCAAGAAAGGATGTGTCAACCGCGGCCTCTCGATCAGTAGAATAAGCGAAAGCCTTGCGGACGAGCACGTCGTCAAAAGGAGGCTTGGCCGTATACAACGCAAGGCGTAGAGGAGTGCCGCCGGTAATATGCCGCAATACTCCAAAGCGGGAATTAGCGTCTTTCCATGCAATGGCCGGGATATCGTATATGACATCGGTCTCGCCCGTGATCAGCGAGCCGTATCGGACAGTCTGATCTGGCAGAAACTTCCAGCTTATTCCGTCAACGTAAGCCGGGCCCTGGTGTCTCGCGGTGGCCGGCGCCCAATTGTAGTCAGGATTGCGGCGAAAGGTGACTTCCCGCCCATGGCGCCACTTGTCGACGATGAAAGGACCCGAGCCGATCGGGTTCTCGCAATTCACCGCAAGTCCACGTTTGAGCGCGGATGGCGACAGAATGCCTTGTGAGGATTGGGCGAACACATTGAGCAAGGGCTGGAACGGCGTCTTCAAGGTTACCTGCAGCCTCTGAGGAGCGATAGCCTTTGCCGATTCGAAGCTGTCGCTAAGATAGGGAGCGGCAGTGGGATTGCGAAGATCGGGGTCATTGCTGAGCCACCCGTTGATATTGTCAGCGATGGCCTGCGCATCGAGGGCAGTCCCGTCCGTGAACTTCACATTCGGCTTTATCTCGAATGTGTACACCTTTTTGTCGTCGGAGATGGTCCAGGACTCGGCCAACCATGGCGCAATCTTGCCGTCGTCGCTGCGAGCAACCAGATTGTCGCTGTACTGGCGTTGCAGGTACCATTGCTGCACCCACCCGCCGAACAGGCAGGCAGGCTCTTGAAAATGCCCATAACGGATAACGCCTCCCCGCTTCACGGCTTCCCCTTCTTGAGCATGAACGCCGGGTGCCCATTGAGACAGGCCTGAGAGCACAGCAAGGGCCGCCGCCAGCTTTCTTGCTAGATGTTTCGACTGGCCATTGAAGTGCCTCGTGGGGCGCACAGTCGGTAAAAGCATATCCAGGCTCCGAAGCATTTGGTGTTGAGGAAACGTCACAGCGGTGAGCCAGCTGTGGCTTTTGCTGGCTCGAAAGGAATCGAAATCCCGAAGTGCTCCCGCAGTGTCTGCCCCCGATATTCTTTGCGAAACAGTCCGCGCTTCTGCAGGATGGGCACCACATTGTCGACAAAGGCCGGAGTGCCATCCGTCAGCACGTCCGGAATGATATTGAAACCATCGACCGCGCCAGCGCGGAACCATGCCTCAATCGACTCCGCGATCTGCTCGGGTGCGCCCACGATCAGGCGATGCCCAAACGCTTGAACGCTACTGATGATCTCGCGAACCGTCCGGCCTTGACGCGCGAGGACTTCAATCGTGCGGTGGTGGCCGACAGAAAACGGAACCTTATCTGCATCGGGCAAAATCTCCTGCGGGACGGTCCTTTCGAGGCTGAGCTTCTCGACTGACACGCCCATGCTTCGTGCAAGAGCGGCCACGGCGCGCTCTAGATCGAGCAACTCGTCCAGCTGCTCTTTGCGACGAGCCGCCTCTTCCTCGGTTCCCCCGATGCAGGTGACCAGGCCTGGCAGGATGAGCGGAGCCGCGGAGCGTCCGAATTGCCGAGAGAGCGCGCGCAGGCGCGCGGCCTCCTGCAGCGCCGTTGCCAAGTCCCCAGCTGCCGCAAACACGACATCTGCACTGCGGGCACCAAGCCGCAATCCGGGCTCGGAACCGCCTGCCTGAACGATGACTGGATGACCTTGCGACGAAGCGGGATGCGTAAGTGGGCCTCGGATACCAAAGCTATTCGTAGCCGGGTCGAGCAGCCGGAATTGACTCTGATCTGCGTAAATTCCCGCAGCCTGATCGGCGATGATCGTCTTGTCGCTCCAGCTCAGCCAGAGAGCGCGGACGGTTTCAACGAAGTCCTCGGCGCGTCTGTACCGATCCGCTCGTGCGATCTCATGACCGCCAAAGTTCGCAACCGTCGCCGGGCTCGAGGTCGTGACGGCATTCCAGGCGACGCGGCCGCCGCTGATGACATCGAGAGATTGGAAACGCCGGGCGAGATTGTATGGCTCATTGTAGGTTGTCGACGCGGTCGCGATCAGCCCAATCCGCTTTGTTTCGCGGGCAATCACAGAGAGAACCAGCGTAGGCTCGAGGCCATTCAGGGGCGGCTGGTGCGTAATGTCGGAACCTATCGCGGGCGTATCGGCGAGGAATACGGCATCCAGCAGACCTTGCTCCGCACGCTTCGCAGCCCGAACGTAGTGCTCAATATCGAAAGAAGCGCTTGGATCTGTGCCCGGCCAACGCCACGCGGCAGAGTGCCCACCAGCCCCATGAAGATTCAAGCCCAGATGAAGCATGGCGTTGACCGAAGACATCATACCTCCGAATGCGACGGCCTCTGAGCCGCTCGCCGAGCCTTGCAGACAAGCCGACCTCCGCCTGCGATTTCGGCGGTCACCCTGCTCTTTCGCACAGACCCGCCCTGAACGCCCCCGAGCACCCTATTTGAGAGCGCTGATAATAGGCCGCCGGTTGATGCCAGGTGGGTATCACCGAAGAGGCCCTGGCCAGGCACTGCGATGTCCCCGGAGCCGGCGCGCCGCAGAAGACCTACGACCCCGATAGTTGCCAAATGACGCCGAACTATGTGCAGCTTTTTTGCATCCCCGATTCGATTCCACACGAGTGCACTCACATCGGCTCTCCACTATTCATCAAAACACTCGCTTCCTTCTCAGGAAGGTGCTGTCGACGCGCTCACTTGCGATTGTAGCGTTTGGGGCGACAGAGCGAGTTCAAGCTAGACGATCTCTAGAGGTCGAGGGCAGCCAAACGCAATAGTTGAGTATTTCAATCTAACATCCTCGGTTGGCATCCTCTTCTATTTCGATGTCCATCTTCCCATCGCTAAACCAGAACTGGTCTTTGGTCAGGTTCACCGAAAACGTCAATGCATGATTACAACGACATCAAGCGGCAACGAAGGCTCGTAGCTAAGCGACATGACTCGATGCGTTCGACGACACATGAGACATTTGGCGCGACAGTTTTGATCAACCGCTTTCTGCCGCGTTTCAAAGTTAACGCCACCCAACGAGGTGAAGCTGAGCCAATCATTCAATAATGCGATGAAATATTCCAAATTCTCGATTCCTCTGTGACACAATCCTGGCAGCTGAGATTGCTACTGGGTCACGCGCGCCCCAAGGCCGCATTCCTTGACGGCTGGACCAGCTGCCGCAGGAATCAGCCTCAATCTGCACTCGGTCGACGCGGTGCTGAACCGGCGCACACGCCGATGGTGAAGTCGAAAGAAATTATGCAACACTGAGGCGTGCAATTCAGCATGAAGCATCGGCAGGCGAATGGCGCTGCAGTTTTGAGATGGGCGGCAAGACGAACAGCGGCAAAGCCGGAACGAGATGCTGCTTCGTGCAGTCCGTCTGGCCAAGGATCGCATTAATCGTGAGCTGAGTCGCAGTGCAGAAAGCCAGAGTTGATATTGCCGTGGATGCTTCTGCCGGCTGCGCGAGCTCAATCTCTGCCGTCCTGTGATCAGGGGTGGCGGTTGACCTGCATATCGAACTTGATGCGCACACGCCGCACTGGGCGCAATTCACGATTGGACATCGACATCAGACAACGAGCGGTACCTCTCCCTTTTCGCATTGGCTCCTGGCCGGGCGTCCACCCGTACGCATCGCAGCATCCCCGCCTGCATGGTGGGACGAAGGGCACATGCAAATCGTTTACTTGGCGGACAAGCGACGCTGTCCGCGACACAATCCGTCCGCGAAGCGATTGCTCGCGAGCACGGTTAGGTCTGTGCCTGATCAGCTGATTCTGATGTCGTCATTTGGCGCGGGAGGGCGAGGAGACTGCGCTGCAGCGAGATCCCAGAGCATATAGGTCGCAGATTCGCCGTAGCACGCTAACTTAGCGCGCAATTCCGTATCCGTCGTGACGGACTGAAAGCCGAACTGCTCCCATAGCGTCTGCGTGGCATAGACCGAGACCAACGCTAGAACTGCCCCCGACGAGCGTGCCAGTTGCTCGAGCGTCCGGATATAGGCAGCCGCTACACCACCGCGGGCGAAGGGCAACACGGCCACGTCGTGCACGTAGAGGCAGTCCGCATCGTCGGGCAAGCTTGCCAGGAAGCAATCGAGCGGCGGGATCTGATACTGCTTCCAGGGGTGGGCAAGGCCGTAGCCGACTATCCCTTCGTCCCCGATGAGCACGCGGCAGCCGTCGGGACAAAGCCGCATCTTCTCCACAAACACTTCAGGCCGCTCAAAAAGATCGGGATGGATGCGCTCTGCGATGGCGATGATCGCAGTAATGTCGGTCGTCCTGGCCAGACGCCAATGCGGCTTGCTCACGTTGACCTCATTCCCTCTCATTCGTCCAATCGATTCGGTCGCTACCATGCGCGCAGCGAAAATATCGCTGCCATCGTCGCAGGGCAACACGCCGCTCGACTCCCGAATCGTGATCCGGCCCAGATATCGTTTGCCGCTCGCGTTACGGCGGGGGTCGTTGACTCGCCCCGAAAGACTACAAGTTTGAGGCGCGGTACGGAGGTAAGTGGCGGCAATTGATCAAGTACGATCTGTGATCCGAAATCGGCCGTGACCTCGTCATCGTTGATCGGCAGCGCCCGGCAATGTCCTAGCTGCAGCCAGGCCAATGATGAGCGCGGCCCGCTGCTGAGAAGAATGTTGCCGGTGCGTGCTCCAATCGGAGCCGTCAAGCTGTAAGAGGTATAGATGATGTCGGCCTGCGGCCCGCAGTTGTCGTCGAACTGGCGGATGGAGCCGACAGTCGCGCCGACGTCTGCCCGGGAGCTCGAGCGCGAGCCTGGTGCTGGAGTCCAGCTGCAGGTTATGCTGCTCGGCCGCCAATGACATACTCGGCGCTTGGCCGGTGCCGCCCTGCTGGTCGGGGCGCCATGTCGCCGTTGCCGGCTCCCGCCGGACATTTCGCCCCGCGCCGCAGCACCGAGTCATACAGACCGAGTCTCTTGCCAACCGATGTCATCGAGCGACTGCTCGACAACCCCGGCTCGACCGCTTGGCGCTAAAATGACCGACGTGGACGTTCCATTCGACACCTCCGGCCTCAATGAGCTTGCCACAGGCGCTGTCTCATTGCGGAGAGGTTCAGTAGCGCCGCTTCCCGGTAAAGCTGCTGGTGCGGGCTGCTCCCAATAAGTCGAACGCGTGCTCAAAGGATGACTGACGCTGCGCGCCTCAACCTAGCCGGCGCACGCCACCGTGTTTACGATTGCCTGGGAGCTCGGGAGTCATTCCGCTCGGTCGTGGCGCGCGCAATCCGCCGCCGTTGGGGGCGCGGCGGGTGGAACAATCTTGGCGGCCGATAAGACTTCCCGCTCCTCGATACCGAACACAGCTGGCTCTTGACATTCGTGGATGCTATGAGCACGAGCCGCAGGCAACGCGTGATGACTGCGGCGAGGTGCAGCTCTAATAGCTTTGTCGTTCGGTGTGCCCCGCATCACCGGGCGCCAGCAGCCGTCCTCACCACCGAGGCGCGTTTCCCGTGCCGCGCACTTGCGACTCCTTTCGAGCACTGCTACACCGAATTCGCCAGACGAGTTCGCCGTTGACGGACTCGCCACCAACTAACCATCCGCAATCGTGACACTTTGAAGTCGGCGGGCAGCGTTTCAGGTGGTCACCGCTCATGATCGATGGGCGTCCGCTCCACTTTCTCTACTCGCCTGACTATCCGTGCATCGACGCCAATCACCGGAAAGCGAACACTGGCTGCCTAATGCTCGATGCGCTGGGCGCGCCAACCACCTTCGCATCGTTGATGGTCATGGACGTTGAAAACCTTTCAGAGAGATTGTCCGCCGTTCACCGCTGCGTCGTATCCTCCCCGATCCGCTTTCTGAAAGAAATGAAGCGCGTTGGCTCGCATGATCCGGTCAATCAGGTCACGGGTGTCCTCAAGCGCGATCCAGCCTTCGGCGACCAATTGCGAGAGAGCTCGTGCTATTCCACGGCGCGCCACGCACGCATGGCCATAAATTGGCTCGACAGCGACATAGTCGCCGCCGAAGGTGAAGATCTTGTTGGACGGAACCGCCATCAAAAACTCCTTCAAGAAGCGAACGCCCGCCACCGGATTGATAATCCATGCCCAGCACATGTCGATCGCAGCGTTGGGATAATGTTTGGCCAGCGCGATAAACTCATGCTCGTATGGGTAGCCGATATGCATCAGTACGAATCTGGTTTCGGGAAAATCCTGGAGCAGACGGCAGACGTCTGCGGCATTGCTGCGGGTACGGGCGAGTTGCATCACGCCGTAGCCAGCCAAAACGCCGGTGTGCAGTTTGACCGGCAAGCCGTACTCGCCAGCCTTGCCGACGCAATAGCGGAATAGATAGTCTTGCAGCGTTTTGAGGTCCTCAGGACCGAGGGCGTGCAATGCGCCAACTTTGTCCGCCTGGTGGGGAAATAGCTTGGCCGCATACGCCTTAGTGACCGGCTCAAAATTCAGAGCACGCGAATAGGCGATTTGCGATTTTACAGCGACCGCCTTGCCGCCGTATGTTCTGAAATAATAGTCGATAACCTCAAGCCATTCATCGAGCGTCGTCGGGCGTCTGCCCGTCTCGGCTTCCACCCACGCAAAGTCAGCAGCGCTACACCGGCACAATTGAAGGATGCTTATGTCGTGGTCGAGCAAGCCTGGCTGCTCGGTCTCCATAAAGATGCGCTGCAGCGAATTGACGTGGCAGCCCCTAATATTCGCCAGGCCCAGAATTCGTGCGTAAAAACCCGGCTGAACGGTTTCACGGTATTTCTCAGCTATGCGGGGCAGGCTCTCCGCGGTCAGGTCCTCTTCACCGTAAACACCGCGAAACGTATGGCGCAGCGCCTGTGCGTAGCCAGTATGGCGGATGCGCTCCCAATAAGGGGCAATCAACCGATATTTTTCCTGGCTCGTGAGATCAGGTCCGAGAAACCTTCTCAGGTCAGCTGCCGGCAGTCCGGCAACCACCAGGTCCTCGGCAGCATAAGACCTGAACAGATAGGCCCAGTCGTTGCATGGCAATGTTCGTGAATGGATCGCTCCGGAAAGACGCTGACTTTCCTCGATCAGATGCTCATGGGTATCCACGAACGGCGTCTCCTCGACCCATCGTGCGATCTGTCGATCGTAGTCCGTCATTGCTTCCCAACCGATCGCCACTTTACTCATTTTGGGCTCCTTTCAGGTAAGACAGTCGCTTGCGTTCCCACGCGTCGTCGCAGCAAGCGTTAGAACATACCGCATGTCTGGCTTCCGCCAGCAGCACCTTTAGGACGGCGACGAGCAACATCAATTGTTGACGACATCACTGGGATGAGCAACGCGCTCTCTGAGAGCGTCCGTCATCGGAAAGCCGAGATTGATGTTCTTCGGCGGGATCGCCGCCATGAACCATTTGTCGTAGATTCTGGTGAATTCGCCGGAAGCCATCAGCTTCGAGAGAACGTCGTCGACCACCTTCTTGAACTCGGGATCATCCTTCGAGAACATCAGGCCGTAATAGTAGATTGTACCGTAGTTGGCTTTTAGGAAGGTGAGATCAGCGGGTTTGGAGTAGTCCGCCCTCATACCGGCCAAGAGAATGTCGGCTTCGACCCACGCAGCTGCACGACCGGTGCTCAGCAACAGCAATGACTCCGCATGGTCCTTGG
The DNA here is from genome assembly GCF_009720285.1 of Bradyrhizobium sp. BR2003. NCBI lineage: Bacteria > Pseudomonadati > Pseudomonadota > Alphaproteobacteria > Hyphomicrobiales > Nitrobacteraceae > Bradyrhizobium > Bradyrhizobium sp. BR2003. Next base: position 2,241 of record NZ_SMYJ01000044.1, on the reverse strand, counting down.
CTTGCGCGATCGTAAGGTTGAGATCGTCGTCCTGCGAAATGCCTTTGGCAATGCCGAGAGCATCGGAGCCCTGTGTGACGACAATAGTCTTTCCCTTCAGGTCCTTCGGTGTCTTGAGCCCGCTCGACACCTTTGTAAGCCAAGCCGTTTGGCTGGCGAAGGTCGAAACGCTGAACGAGACCTGTTCCAGACGCTGCTTGCTGCTGGCAGTACCGCCGCACTCGAGATCGATCGTGCCGTTCTGGATCAGCGGGATACGGTTGGACGAGTTGACCGGCGTGAGCTTGACCTGAAGATCTGGGGCGCCGAGATCGGCTTTCAGACGATCGACGACGTGCGCGCACAGGTCCAGGGAAAACCCGACGGGCTTCTGGTCGGCACCGAGATAGGAAAAGGGAATCGAAGTTTCGCGATAACCGATGGTGATTGCTTTTTTTGACCTGATGTTGTCGAGCGTTGGCCCCGCGAGAGCCGCGGAGATCGAGAATACCGCGATCGCAATCGCGGAAGGCAATGCGTGCATTCTAGACATGTAACCCCTCTGTTCGAGCGAGACGCGTCTTTGCGTCTTATTGGTTGAGCCGAAGAGGATCGCGCAGGGCACGACCTCAGTGAATAATCTGGTTGAGGAAGATCTTGGCCCGCTCCGTGTTGGGTGCGCAGAAGAAAGTTCCGGGATCCCCCTCTTCCACGATTGTGCGCAGAAGAAAGTTCCGGGATCCCCCTCTTCCACGATTGTGCCGCGATCCATGAAGACCACACGATCCGCAACTTCGCGCGCAAAACCCATTTCGTGCGTGACACAGACCATCGTCATCCCGTCTCGCGCGAGCTCAACCATGGTTTCGAGCACCTCCTTGACCATTTCCGGGTCTAGGGCAGACGTCGGCTCGTCAAAAAGCATAATCTTGGGTTGCATGCACAGGGCGCGAGCTATGGCCACACGCTGCTGCTGACCGCCCGACAATTGCGCGGGATATTTCTTGGCCTGATCGTGAATGCGGACCTTCCTGAGCAGCACCATCGCCCGGTCATGCGCCTCAGACTGAGAAAAACCCCTGACTTTCATTGGAGCCAGCATACAATTTTCGACCACCGACAGATGCGGAAACAGGTTGAAGCTCTGAAAGACCATTCCGACTTCACAGCGAACGCTGTTGATGTCTCGAATCCGATCTGTCAGTTCAACTCCATCGATGACGATCCGGCCGGAATCGTGCTTTTCGATATGGTTGATGCAGCGGATCAGGGTCGACTTCCCCGAACCTGACGGCCCACAGAGCACGATTTTCTCTCCTTTGGCGACGGTGAGGCTGACGTCGCTCAGCGCGTTGAAGCTGCCGAACCGCTTGACGAGGTGCTCTACGATGACCATCGGAGGCTCGTCGTCTGGGCTAACTGGTCGCTGTTGTCGCATGCTGGTCTCCAGGTTGTAGAGCCTAAGTATCGACGGGCCATCGCATTGACTATCGGTGCGCGCCCGCGACCGCGCACCTCTTGCGCAGCGAGGCGACGAATTGAGACGCGACCGAGCTTATGATGAGATAGACAACGGCCACCGCGAGATACATCTCGACGAGCCGACCGTTAAGCTGTGCGAGCTTGGAAGCCGCACCGAGGAGATCTGTAAGCGATAGGACATAGACGAGTGACGTATCCTGAAACAGAATAATCGTCTGACTGAGTATGATCGGACTGGCGACCCGGAATACCTGCGGAAGGACGACATGACGATACGTATCGAATGCCGACAGCGCGAGAGCCTGGCAAGCCTCAAATTGCCCTTTGTTCACTGCGCGCAACCCGACGCGGATGATTTCCGAATAGTAGGCGGCCTCGAACATGCCGAACGTGATAAACGCCGTGTAAGTGGCGCCGACCGGAATGGGACGACCATTGCCTGACAGGTGGCCCAGAACGATGGGCACCAGGAAGAAAAACCAGAATAAGACGAGAATGAGCGGAATCGATCGCATCAGGGCGACATAGCTACGCACGAACTGGCTCAGAATGCGGAACTCAAAGTGCTGCACGAGGGCGAAGAGCGTTCCAAGAAACATCCCAATCAGGAACGCGGCTGCCGTCAAGGAAAGCGAGAATAGCAACCCTGACCATAGATAGGGCCATGCCTGCACGACAATCGAAAAATCGAGGCCGTTCATTTCACGACCTCCATACTCCCAGGCAGGGGGCTTTCGAGTTTCACATCGTCAAAATCCGACTCGACGGCTTCTCCGCCGG
>NZ_SMYJ01000043.1:0-76680 GCF_009720285.1 Bradyrhizobium sp. BR2003 | reverse complement strand
GATCTCAATGACCAGTTCGGGCAATTGCTGCTCCAGAACGGCCTTTCGCTGCGCGAGTTCACACGCAGCCTGCGCAATCAGTCGCGTCATTTGCTCTGCGGCTGCCTTGACGCCCTCGGCATGGCCGCGCTCCCGTTCCCGCTCATAAGCTTTGCGTCCCCAGCTGCGAACACGCTGCAGGTGCCGCTCGGCAGCGGCCCGCGCGTCTACGGCGTCATGCCAGATCTTGAGCTCGGCTGCCGGGATCAGGGGTCCAAGCGGGCGGATCTGCGGGGTCACAGGCAATGCTGGGACGTCGAGCGTCATACCGTGGCAGCCTCCGCCCTCAAATGGGCCATAACTAAGGAGAGCAGCGCGCCTGCGGCGCAACGGTGCTCAGCTGCCGGATTGTCCGCGGCGGTGCCAACGGGCAGGCGTAGAAGCACACGGCTACGGTCGAGCGCTGGAGCCTTATCGAGCCAGGCACCAAGACAGGCATGTCCATCATCTTCAATCTGTCGCGACAGGTGTTCCGGATCGGCAATAGGGGTTGTTGCGACTGCACTCGATAGATGCCGGATGGCGAAAGCATGCGCTTCAGCACCGATCATTTTGACCAAAATTGACAGATCGTGCTTTGAAACCAGCTTCAGGACGGAACGTGCATGCCAGATACTGCCGGCGAGCAGGGCAGCGCGCCGCGGATCATGCCCGAGCAAAGGATCCTCGTTCCAGCCAGCTCCGCTCACATCGACTTCGTGGCCGACCAGCAGTGCGGCCAGTCTTGGCTGCAGCCTAAAACTCTGCTGTAGTCGGAGCAACGTGGCCGGCGACAGCAGCGGATCAAGACAGGCAGCAAGGCGGCTCGGATGGATCGAGGCAGTAAGCTCGCGCAATTGATCGGAAGCCAGCGTGAACGAACGATTGGGTTCAGTGGGAGACATTGATACCGACATGAGCGTCCTGGCTATGTCGCATCAGACATGATCTTTTTACCAGCAGCCTGAACGGCGGGCACATTCGAACGCCTGCTGAACGTGATCAGTTTGCGCGATGATTGGCCGAACTGACGAAGACGCGCACCGAGCAACACATAAGATGCAATGACGAATACGGCGCCGGCGCCACCAACCCCAAGCGCAAGCCACGGCGTTGAAGCAGATTTTGCGGATTGAGCTGAAGAGGCTGCCGGCGACGCTGGCTGCTCAAGCGGAGTTCGCTCAACCGGCACGAAGACCACAGCCACCTTGTCGTAGGACAGCCCTTCAATGCTGTTGGCTACGAGCATCTTGATCTGAGGCAACAGCGCCGAGAGCTTTGCGTTGGAGCCATGTCGGATGAAAACCGACGCTGAGGACGGGGTCGCATCTTGCCGCAACAGATCGTTTTTAGGAAGGACCACGTGGACCCGGGCGGACAGGACGCCGTCGATATCGCTAATCGTACGCGACAATTCCTCGCTGAGGGCATAAACGTAACGGGCCCGCTCCTCGATCGGCGAGGCAACGAGGCCGGACCCCTTAAATACCTCGCCAAGATTCTTGAAAGATTGGCGCGGCAGCCCCTCAACATTCAGCAAGTCAATCGAATAGGCGAGCTGCCTTTCCTCGACCTGGATCGTGCTGGTCCCATCCTTGGCGACAACACGAGCTGCATCGACACCCTTGCCAAGTAGAAGCGCAAGCATCTCATTGGCTTCACGCTCCTGAATCTTACTGTAGAGGTCAGCTTTGCAGCCGAGCAACGGAACAAGAAGGGGCAGAGCAAGGCAAACGCGAAGCCGTCGCCACGATTGACGGCTGCCGCTGCCCGCACTGCGCATCCCACCAGGCATCAGCCTCATTCAGCCCGCCGATAGCAGCTTGTTCAGCGACGAACTCACGGCGCTGGTGCTCTTAGAGACAAGGGACACCTGAACGACGTCCCGGTAGACATCCCGCAGATTCACCATCATCGAATCGAAATCGGCCGCTACCGGTTTAACTGTCGCATGCGCGCCGATGTCGAGCGGCTGCGCGGCAGGTCCAGGCTGGATGACGCTCGGCGCAGACGGCACATTAGCAGCCGCCGGAGCACCGACATGGCTGTGGTACATGGTGGAAAGCGCTTGAAGGATGCGATCACCCGGCGGATTCGCCAGCGTGTTCGCGCGCTGCACTTCCGATACCGGCGGAACGACTGCGGCTCTATCTGCGACCGATGAGGTGGCACTCTGGTTGGAGGCCGCTTGTGCAAGAGACTGCTCAAAGTGGGCCTGCTCGCCAGCAGCTGCCGGCGAGCAGGCATTGGCAAGACAGTCGGCTGAATTGGGTGAGATCGGCGTTGCGCCTAACATCATATAAGGAGTCATTGCGCTCGTTGATGAAACCAGGCGTTGTCAACACTGAACGGATCAAGATCGTAGAACGGTGAGCTGACGAAAACCTGACGAGGATGCGCCGCCTTGCGTCATCTAAAGATCACGTTTGGCGTCCAGGCTGGACCGAAATTCCAAGTTTAATTCTCAGAAGGCCTTCAGGAAATGTTTGTCCGATCTACGATGGTATTGAAGAGAATTCTTTACGCCGGAGGTTTCATCTGTCTTGGAATGGTCAGCGCGCTTGGCGCCCCCCTCTCGCTGCCGTCGGCCCTTTATAGCTACACGGTTCTGGACCAGGACCTTTCTGCAGCGCTGCAGGAGTTTGGCAACAATCTCAATATCAGGGTCAATGTCAGCACTGAAGTGAAGGGCCGGATTCGCGGACGAATGCCGGACCTGCCACCGCGCGAGTTCCTCGAGCGTTTGACCAACCTTTACAATCTTCAATGGTATTACGACGGCCTCGTGCTTTACATATCTGCGGCCCACGAGGCGCAAAGCCGACTGATGGTGTTGAGCCCGATCAGCTTCGATGCGTTCAAGACCGCGCTAGATGCGCTCAACATCTCCGATGAACGCTATATCGTGAAACCCGCCCCGGGCGATGGCCTCGTGCTGGCTTCGGGCCCGCCACGCTTCATCGCGCTGGTGGACCAGACGTTGAAGGGCCTTGTGGCGGAGGCGCAGGCGCGGCGCAATCCGGCCGCCCCCGAAAGGCCGCCGCGGGATTCGGTTTTGATGTTGTTTCGCGGCTCCTCGAGCGTGGTTATTCGGGACGGACGCCCGGAAGGGCATTATTCGCCCGACGCGCCGCATCAGGATGGCGCCCTGCGCGAAGCTGGCACGGGCCAGAGGTGACCAACCAAAGCGAGACACCTTCAGCCAAAGTCGATCCGGTCTGCATTGGCCCAATCCGTCTGATCGTCAGCCTTTCGAAAGCTGATGCTTCCAGCATGAGCTTGCGGACATCTGGATGGCGGCGCCTTCTACCGAGCGCAATGGATGTGGACAACCAGCTCCCCCTAGGCGCGAGCGGAAGCGGGTGAGCGTCATCTTTGCCGGAAGCTCGGGGCTCAAAGGTCAACGCAAGCTTGCGTACCAGTTGCGTCGGAGCCGAAGGACATGAGCTTTCGTCTCGCTTGATCCGCTTCATCATGGGAAAGGAGTGACAGGATGGATTTCAATGCAATCGGTTCAGCTAATGCGGGCCCAGAGCCCGAGCCACCAGAACCGTTCACGGACGCGCCCAGCTTTGAGCAGCGGCTGAGTGGCGCGCACGCTAGTGCTCCGCCACAACATGCTGCCCCTCCAGTGCTGCAGGGGGACGCCTATTCGCCATATTTGGGTGCAGGCCATCCCTATTCGCCATACCTGGATGCTGGCCACCCCTATTCGCCGTACCTGGATTTGGCGCATCCGTCGACCGACCTGGGCTGGGAAGATAATTCGCATACGCCAACTGCGGACCACATCGCGCCAGAACTGGAAAGCTTTCCGCAGCCCCTGTCTCAGCAGACGATCGCCCAGGCGATTGAGGCTCATCCTGACATCGATCAGGATCTGATATGGCAGAATGTGGATGCTGGCCCTTCGGGCGCGGGGCCATCGCCATCACATGCAGGGCCATCGTACGCCGGACTTGTGCAGGCCAGGCCGTCCCACGCCGGCCCCTCCCACGCTCGACCATTGCAAGCCGGGCCGTCCGAGGCAGGTCCTTCCGAAGCCACACCACCAGAACTTTCCGGGTTCCGCATGGTGGAAGGCCGTCTCGCTAAGGATTACTGGGTTTTCACCGGCCAAACAGCCACAGACGCTGAGATCGATATGCTTGAGCGCAGCGGAGTGAAGCCGAGCAGGGAGCAGCCCTCAAAGGTTTTCACCCTTCTCGGGGTGCCTCACACAGCCGAATGGAGGGACGAGGGCTTCATTCGTCTCACACCGTCGCTGGATCCGACCCTTTGGCCTGAAGAGCCGGCTGAAGATCGACCTGCAGACTCTGAGGAAGATCCACCTGCCCGCTAGCGACATGGCCCGTGCCTCGGCAGGGCCATGTCCGTGGCGCCGAAAGATTGAAATTGCGAACGGCAACAGCAGTCGGTGACGGCCCTCGGCCGGCGAAAAATTGCCAAGCCCCTCTTTAAGGCCCAATCGATCAGTGCAGAGACCTGGTCACGTTAAGATAGGTGCACGGCGAGAGACAAACGATCACCCGTGCGCCCTCTTCTTACTTTTGCCTACTCCGCCCTGCACTTTGCGTGGACCGACACCACGGAGTCGGCCACCTTGACCATCACGCGTGATTGTCACGTACACAGCCGCCGGCCCGCAGCATTCAAGTCAGGCTTTTCCGCGTCCCCTTGGCCAAGGTGAGTAAAACCGTTTCCGTCCGCCCTTCCCAGGAGGACGGCGAGCGTGCAACCAATTCATCTTAGGCCGCATTGCAGGCGGCCTTAACGCAAACCGCGTGGACATCGATTACGTCGCGCGCCTCGTGAAAACTGCAATTGAGGTCATTTGCGCATCGGCATCAACGGCCGCAGCTTTCTTCGATCGGTTGCCCGATACCGCGCTGCCTCTGCTCAGCCCACCCGGAGCGTTTTTGATAAACTCCGATACTGGCGGACACCTTAGGTGTGCTCAACACGCCACTTTGGCACGTCCGTCCCGAAGGCCCGCGACCACGATTTGGAGCGGCATAGATCATGCCACTTGACGTCGGCTGCGGCCCCGCAATCACGGCAGAGCCGACTTTCGCAAACGTCCGAAAATGCGCGGACGGGCACTCCAAAGCGCTTTCCGTCTGGCTACGTCCGGCCGAAAGTTGCCCACACCCCGTCTTCGCCGTCCCAGCTGCCGCGGCTCGCCGCCTTGGAGTACTCCGTGGCGCGCTGCTCGAAGAAATTGGCGTGCTCGACGCCATTGAGAATCTCGACGAGCCAAGGCAGCGGATGCGCCTTGAGCTGGGTGAACCCGCCCTCGTTGGCTTCGAAGAAGCCGAAGACCGGGGCAATCCGCAACTGGGTCAGTCGCCAGTCGGCGACATAGCGGACGTAAGTGTGGATCTGCTCAGGCCTCATGCCCTCGATCCTGCCGAGGCCGAAGGCGAGGTCGACGAAATTCTCCTCCAGCTTCACCATGGTATTGGCGACGTCGACGATATCGTCACGGACGGAGCGCGTCACCGCGCCGGTTTCACGGTTCCATTCGTGAAACAGCTTGATAATGCCCTCACAATGCAGGCTCTCGTCGCGAACCGACCAGCTTACGATCTGTCCCATGCCGTTCATCTTGTTGTGGCGGGGGAAATTGAGCAGCATCGCGAAGCTCGCGAACAACGCCATCCCTTCGGTGAAGGCGCCGAACATCGCCAAGGTCCTGGCGACATCGGCTACTGTGTCGACGCCGAACTCGTGCATGTAGTCCGCCTTGGCACGCATCTCGGAATAGCCGCGAAATGCCTCGAACTCGGTTTTGGGCATGCCGAGCGTTTTGAGCAGCAGCGCATAGGCGTCGATGTGGACCGTCTCCATATTGGTGAACGCCGCCATCATCATCTGGATGGTGAGCGGCTGGAAGATCGGGATGTAGCGCTTAAGATAGTTATCGCCGACTTCGATGTCCGATTGAGTGAAGAAACGGAAGATCTGAGTGAGCAGCGCGCGCTCGCTGTCGGTAACGTGGTCCGACGCCCAATCTTTCAGGTCGGCACCAAGCGGCACTTCCTCGCCCATCCAATGGGTCTGCTGCTGGCGCTTCCAGAACTCGTAAGCCCAGGCGTAGCGATCGACGTCATAGCTGCCAGTCGAGTCGAGGAGGCCGACGCACCGTTTGCCGATCAGTGTGCGTGGATCGACGGATGAGAGATCGATCACTGACATGCTAGGCACTCCTCATAGTCAGCGCGCCGCTGCGCCGGCTGCGGCCGCGCCGCCTTGTCGCCGTCAGCGATGTTGCCGGCAAACGCCGCCCGCGAGATCGATTTTGAACGGCAGTAGTAGAGGCTCTTCACCCCGCGCTTCCATGCCGTCCAATGCAGCATGTGAAGGTCCCACTTATCGACGTCAGCCGGCAGATAGAGGTTAATCGACTGGCTCTGACAAATGAACGCGGCGCGGTCGGCGGCTAGCTCGACGATCCAGCGCTGGTCGATTTCGAAGGCGGTGCGAAAGACCGCTTTCTCGTGCTCCGACAGGATGTCGAGATGGGCGACCGAACCCTCGTGCGCGATGATCGACTGCCAGGTTGCCGAAGTATCTGCGCCCTTGGCGGCCAGCAGCTTGGCGAGATGCGGATTCCGCACCGAGATGGCACCGGACAAGGTCTTATGGGTGTAGATGTTGGCCGGGATCGGCTCGACGCAAGCGCTGGTCCCGCCGCAGATGATGCTGATCGAGGCGGTTGGCGCGATCGCGATCTTATGGCTGAAGCGCGCCATCACACCGCGTTCCAGTGCATCCGGGCACGGCCCACGCTCGCGCGCGAGCGTCACGGATGCCGCGTCGGCATCGCGACGGATTTTCCGGAACATGTTCAGATTGAACGACTTGGCCACGACACTTTCCATCGGAATGCCCTTGGACTGCAGGAACGAATGGAAGCCCATGACGCCGAGGCCGACGGAGCGCTCACGCAAGGCGGCGTAGCGGGCACGCTTCATGCCGTCCGGCGCCACCGTGATGAAGTGGGTCAGCACGTTGTCGAGGAAGCGCATGACATCCTCGATGAAGCCTGGCTTCTCATTCCACTGGTCCCAGGTCTCGAGGTTGAGCGACGACAGGCAGCACACCGCGGTGCGGTCCTCGTCGCGATGATCGATGCCAGTCGGCAGGGTAATTTCGCTGCACAGGTTGGAGGTAGAGACCTTGAGGCCGAGCTCGCGCTGGTGCTTGGGGAGCGACCGGTTGACGGTGTCAATAAACAACAGATAAGGCTCGCCGGTCTGAAGTCGGTTCTCCAGGATGCGTTGCCACAGCTGCCGGGCGTCGATCTCGCGGATGACACCGTTGGTCTTCGGGCTGCGCAGAGCGAACGCGGTGCCGGCGCCCACGGCACGCATGAACGCGTCGGTAACGCTGATCCCATGGTGCAGGTTGAGACTCTTGCGGTTGAAGTCGCCGGACGCCTTGCGGATCTCGAGGAACTCCTCGATCTCGGGGTGGTGGATATCGAGATAGACCGCCGCAGAGCCGCGCCGCAACGAGCCCTGGCTGATCGCCAATGTCAGGCCGTCCATGACGTGGATGAACGGGATGATACCTGAGGTAACGCCGCCCTTCACCTTCTCGCCGATCGAGCGAACGTTACCCCAGTAGGTGCCGATGCCGCCGCCGTTAGAGGCAAGCCAGACATTCTCGTTCCAGGTGCCGACGATGCCTTCGAGCGAGTCCGACACCGAGTTAAGGAAGCATGAGATCGGCAGACCGCGCGTGGTGCCGCCGTTGGACAGCACCGGTGTGGCCGGCATGAACCACAGCCGAGACATCGCATCATAGAGACGTTGGGCATGCGCAACATCATCCGCGAAGGCGCAAGACACCCGCGCGAACATGTCCTGGAGCAATTCGCCGGCGAGCAGATAACGGTCTGTCACCGTCAGCTTGCCGAACGGCGTCAACAGGTCGTCGCGCGTCCGATCGAGCTTGAGATCGGCCGGCCTTGGCGATGGCGCAAGGGGGCGCGGCAGCGGAGCCGGCGATGGCAAGACACGACACAACTCAGGCGGCTTAGGCCATGCCTGCGCTGGTCCCGCCCGCACATGCGACGGCTCAATGAGATGACCCTCCTGATCGAAATTGTAAGACGACGACATCGGCAACCCCGCGATGTGAGGCGTGGGCCGCGCGGACGACTTGCGAGGAATCCGGGCAAATGTCCCCGGCTGCAAGCGACCCACCGGGGCACCCCGCCCGAGGACTTTCGTTCAGTCGCGGCAGGTCTCCTGGCTCGCGGGTCACTGCGGCCGTCGGCCTTCCCGGCGCTGTGTCGCGCCAGTGACCATGATGACAACCGCTCGCCGCTTACAGTTGCGGGGGCAGCCCCGGAGTTGCCATTTTGGCGCACCGGGTTCCCTCTTAGCTTCCGACCTACAAGGTGTGGGGAGCGGAAGACCGTGACTGGCTAGAGATAGGCACCACTCGCCGGGATTCGTCAACTGGAGAGATCGAGATTTAGAAGGCAAAAACATACCGACCGCCCGGACCACGCTATCGCCGCTGTCACTTCCGCTGCAGATGATTGAAGATGCCGTTGGGCCGCCTTTCCAGTTTCCGTTAAGTTTGCGTATAGTCGAGGAAATTCTGGCCCACGTGTCGCGTTGATGCGATCTATGAAACCGCGCGTCAGTGGAGAGGGAATTCGGCAAGGCGCTCTCCGATTTGAATCGCAGCGCTCCCCCGCTCGCGGCGACAAACGGCATCTGGACGAAGTCGTTATCCATCGTCGGCGAACAACGTCGGCTCTGGCGCGCCTTCGACCAGAATGGCTTTGTTTTTCGACGTATTGATCCAGCGCCGAAGGACTCGCGCGCTGCACTGTGGTCCTTAACTGTCAGGGCTCCAGCGCAACCTGCAAACCCTCGTCGCTTTCAACATGAACGTAACGGGGCCCAATCGGACGTCCCCTGCCGCTGGCGACGGTGACAACGTCTTCCAGAGGCCTGGCCCGTGCATCCGCCTCTGGGCGAGACAAGATCAGATCGGCATGAAACAGCCCCTCTGATTCGAGGCCGGTCGCATCCACACCAAGGGCCGCCAAGCTGGCCAAACAGCTTTCAAACTCTTCAGCATCGCGAAAGCGACGCTGGATGAACGTCACGCCGGTAAGACGTTCTGTCACAAGACCACGCTTTGCAAACGCCTCGGCCAAAGATTCAAATGGGAACATTCGTAGCACGAAGGAGATGATCCATGGTTGCTTCTCTGTCGCATCGAGAATCTCGCTGAACGTCTTCTCGGTAACGTAGCCGATGCATCCGGTTGACATGATAACATCCACGGAGCGGAGAATGCGCGCGCTGTCCGTCGATAGCGCCTCCTTTTCAAGGTCAGCGACGATGCCCTGCTCCAAGAGGCCAACACTCTTTGCATAGCTGATCGCCCGTGCCGACACATCGAGGCCGATAAAGCGCGCCAACCCGACATCAGGCCAGGCTGCATAAAAACTGCGATCGAGACTCACCAGTGTCTCAGAACTGATCGCCCTCATCTCACGCCGAGCGTAGCGGTGACGCAAGCCTCCGAAGGTCAGCGGAAAGCGATGCACCGCTGCGTTGATGCCGTATGAACATCCAACATCGAGCACGACGGGCTTAAGGCCGGTTGCCGAAGCTTTCGCTGCCAGGATTTGGCGCACAACCGGCTCAGCCACGTCCGGGATCATATAATCCAGGTCTCCGAGGATCGAGAAATATGCCCTCGGATCATCAGAAGCATAAATATCATAGAATAGAGCTTTAGACCGATTAATACGCGAAAAATCTACCCGCAACACAATTTCTCCCATCTCATTTGCAAGCGAGTCGACGGCAGGAGCCTTCGTACTCGCCCGCACTTTGGTATACAGGTCGGCCTTACACCCAACGGTGCGATAGCAGAAGCGGCAAGCGGACAAGAGCATCCGCCAGCGCAAGACTATCATGACACTGGTCCCGCACCGATGAACAGCCGCTGGAGATACATTCGGCCGAGTTGAGAGCGGTCGAGGCGACGGCAGGCAACATGAGAAGGACCGTTTCTGTCGCGTGATAAGATTGGCAGCATTCGTGAGCGCGAATGCGCCAGCCCATTAGAGAAGCGAGCTGACCGAAAGCTGACGAGCGTTCGTTACCTGATAATCACGGCTGGCTTCCACTTAGGAAGAAGCATCGGCCTCAAAATTTGGGACGAATTTTGGTGCCGATCCTGTCGTGAAAAATAGCAGGTATACCCATCCGATCTCGGAGGCTGTCATCTTGAGGAAAGAGCTATGTGTTACTGTTTTCACCTGCCTGACGTCGTCCGGACGCTCGGCGCGCCGCTGACGCTGCCATCGACGCCTTACAGTTACACGGTTCTGGATCAGGAGCTTAACTCGCTGACATGGCACCAGGCCAGGCGAACGCAACCAAACGAAGCTGGCACCGGCATTGAAATACGTCCAGGTCCCTTGCTTGCAAGGCTATTTCATTAATCACCTTAAAATCGTCTGAGCGCCGTCAGCTTCTCGAAAGGTTGTCCGTTTTACCATACGGCGTGAATATCTAGACGGCGGTGTTCCCATGGATAGTCGCGGAACTGAGCGCTGAAGGCGCACTGAGCAACAGGACGCAAGTGATAGGACCTGTTGAACTCTGCCGATCAACACGCCTTGTTCGTCGCGATCTCGGGCCGCGCTGGTGACCGTCTTGTGGTGCACTCTTATCGGAGGACGTGTAATGTCAGTCGACCTATCGCCAACCGCCAACTCAACTTTGGCTTTCTCCGGAATGCCCGCCCCGCCCTCTTCGGCGCAGGACTTTGCCAGCTTTCAGGCGATGCTGGCCAGCCTCACGTCGAAAGACACGACCAGCGATCATTCAGCACCGCGGGAACCGGCCCCCACAGAATCAACCAAGCAACTGACGGAGGAACTCACGCAGGAGGCGCGGAATATCCTGCCACCAGAGATAAGGGCAGCATTGGATGCATATCAGGATGACCCACAGCCGTCCTGTGCTGCCGGCAGCCCGATCATTGCGGAAGCGCCCGTACAAAGCTCAAGGATCACTTGGAACGGTGGCACGCTGACTAATGCGGAACTGCAGATTGTCTCCGTACTGAACCGCCACAAGGACAAGTGCCCGCTTGATTGGAAATCTCTGGGAGATTTGGCCAACGATCCTTCGACACCGCCGGATCTAAAGGCGGCGATCGAGGCACTGCAACAGGATCCGGAGCTCTTCTACGCGATCGGTTCGCAAGGCGACGGCCGCTGTGGCGGCAGGATCAAAGCCGGCGATCTCTGCGGGTTTTCCGACCATCACCCTCAAGTTGCCGCGTTCCAGGAGCAGCGGGCGCGGACCTACGAGCAGAACTACATGCCATCCGACGGTTCCGGGAACGGTGAGCCATCGGTCATGAACCTGACCGATGCCTTGCGCGAACTCTACCGCTATTCCGATAACCTGCCCAAGAACTTGAGCCTAGCGGATTTCAGGCACATCGTGGACGGCAATGCCGACATTGGCAAATGCCCCCCACAGGTCCTCGCGGCGGCTCAGTATTTTCTCGACCACCCGAATCAATGGAAGCAGTTGTACGGCGGCTCGATAGATCAGGTCCACAAAGAGGACTTCCTGCAGGTCGCTTCGTCATCGATGAGTCTCACTCGAGACGAGCTGGGCACACTAAACACGATCAACAAGAACCAGGACGCTTTCTTTGGAAATGGCGATCTGACCCGGGAAAAGCTCGTGAGTATGGTGGACGACAAGAGCCTTTCCCCCGAGGTGCGAAGCGCGGCTTCCCAGCTGCTCTCGGATCCTGTGCTGTTCGGGTTGATGAACAACGCGATTACTGGCTACAAAACCCACCACAAGTTTTTTGACTTCGGCGGCGGCCATACGGTTGATTCGGGAAACATCAGCAGAAACGATTTCAACCAGTTCTTCAACAACATGTCTGGTGCGAACCGCGCCGCTCCGCAATTGAAAACGCATGCCGCTCAAACGCCGGCCGAACAGGAGGCCACGGCGGACATGATGATTGGCGTGGCAGACCAGCCCGACATCAAGTCTCCCAAGAAGAACGGCGGTGCCCTCATGCACGCACTCAATGACGTGCTCAAGGTGGGCTCGAAGGTACTCGACTGGACGGCGACGGCCGTTGGTGTACTCGGCTTCATTCCAGGGCTCGGCGAACTGGCCGATCTTGCTTCAATGGTGATCGAGGCCGAAGCGCAAGCTGCAAATCTTCTGCACACCGCAATCAGCGGCGGCAACATGAAGAAGGCGCTGGAGGAAGCCGGGCTCAGTCTTGCGGCGCAGGCCGTGGGCTGCATCGCCGGCCCCGAGGTCAAAATAGCGATTCGAGAAGGCTTGGTGAAGCAGGCAATTCAAGAAGCGGCGACGGCCGGCATCAACCTGCCGGTGTCGATGGCCCAGTCCTACGCCGAGGACTATCTGAATAACCTCAAGGCACGGATTGAATCCGAGCGCACGCAAGCTGCAGGTGCCTACGCCTAGTCGTAGCGGCGCTATCGACGCAGGATGAAGCTGGACGAAAGGCTAGCTTGCGAGGCCACCACGCGGTAGGGTCGTCCCCGCCGCGCAGGTCGCGCAAGCATATTCGATGCTTACACCGACGAGCGTGTTTGTCGAAGCTAAACCAGCGCATTTGTCGGCTGCACTCGAGCGCCCGACGGGCGTTCTCACATCGCGTTGGCCACCGCGACGATTTCGCCGGGCCGATTGCGCCACCCGTCGCGGACAGTGACCTTGTCGATGCCTTCACCTCGCGACGGAACCGGACGGAGCGGCAAACCTGACCGGTTTACGTCGTCGGATCGAGAGCACATTGCTGGACGTGACGCTCAAAGTCCTTGTCTCCAGCACCTCCTGATCGCTGTCCACGAAAGTGGTCCATTTTTATGGGACTGCTACGAGCGGGACTAGAGGATCGCTCTTCGTCGCTTACTCGCATGAGCAACTTCAACCTGCCGCCCCGCCCGGGCAGGATCGAGACAAATCGCTGCCTGGTTCGAGGCAACCAAATTGCCGAACAAGCTGAGGGGGTCCCGGCCGGGCGGTCCCCTCATTGGGCCACGTCAAAGCCTAAGTCCATTTTATCCATCCTGGCGCTTTCATTCCCCTCATCAAAGCTGCGCTCCGATGAACAACGGCTTGCCTGATCGAGTGCCACATAGGCGAGATCTTGTACCAACTCTCTGATCTGCAGCTTTCGCCGACACACTGCCGAAATATGAAGCGGCGTGTCCAGAGGCAACACCGAAGAGATTGGCTTACTGTATTTCTGCGGCTCGTCAGCTTGTCGAAAGCTAATGCTTCCATAGTAGACGTGACGGAGACCGCTTCCTCCGCACGAACGAAGTTTTGAAGTAGGAGAACCCGATGCGCGTTTCCAGCTCCAGCGCCGCTGGGCACCTTGATACTGACCTCCACGCGACTGGCGGCGGCAAAAAGGGATCTCGGCCGCCTGGCGAGCACGATGATCATGGCCAATCGCATGGTGCAGGAGCTCCCTTAAATGGCGGCGGCGCGTCTGGTCCAGACGCCGGCTCGCAAGCCGCTGCTTTGCAGCAAGCGTTTAACGCTGCTCTCGGCACCGTCGCCATCCAGTTTGTAAGTAGTGCAATGGATCGTTTCAACGACACCATGGCCGAGACAGAGGAGGATTCCTGACTCGCATGTTGCGGCGTCAGGAAAATCGGAGCCGCAAGGCGCGGCAATCTTCGAATGAACAGGAGAAACAATATGGCTGATAAGGTTGGTGCTTCTCATACCTCGACGGCGGGTGGCGCAGCTGGTACTGCTACTGCAGCCGCGGGTTCCGCCGCTGCTGAAGCTGCGGGAGAAGCGGCATTCAACAGGCAGCTCGCCGCCCTGACTGCCAGCAGCACGAAGGCTGCCGAAAGGGATGTAGAACTTCGCGTCGTCTCGACAGAGCTCACGACCGTCAAGAAAGTGGCCGACGAGCGAGTGCAGTAACGGATGAAGCGGGACGAAATTATATCGTCCCGCTTTTGCCGGCCGCATGATCTGTGAAGTCGCAACAGACCGTACGGCATTGCCGTACGGTCTCGTTCTTCATTCAGGAGACGATCGTGAATGAACCAGCTTCCCCGCTATTCGAAGTGTTGTCGGGGTCTTATTCCGGGCTGACCGGCAAAGCGGGGGGCGGCCCCTGCTTGATTGGCAGCAGCCTCGATGCTGATTTGGTCTTCATCGAGCAAGGTCTCGAACCGCACCATCTTCGCGTCAGTTGGCACGTCAGCTCGATCGAGATCGAGGCCCTTGCCGCGAACGTCGCGATCGAGGGCCGCGACCCTATTTCGCCAAATGAGCCCGTGGTTGTCCCTCTTCCTGCCGTCATCCATATGGGCGCGATGTCCATTCGCTGCTCGACCGAAGGCCCTCAGCAAGCCGGCTCTACCGGGCGCTGGCATGTACCGATTATCCCGCTCGCCTTGGTCCTCATCAGCTCTGCCGCAGTTGGCACCCTTTCAACGAGACTTGTCCAGTTCGACAGCGCCGCAGCGCTGAGCACCTCGTCCACCGTCACGGACATTGCCCCCAAAATCGCGCTCGCGCCCTCCGATGTTCCGGCCAGCGACGCAGCGGCTGAACGGCTGCAACGGGAAGTTGACGCAGCGGGCCTACTGGGCGTCAAAGTCGGTTCTGGGCCGGGCGTTGTGACCGCCGATGGCACTATTACGCCTGCCTCGCTCGCTAAATGGCGTGAAATCCAGCAGCGGTTCGATGTCCAAAGCAATGGTGCTTATACGCTCGTCAGCGCGCTCGCCATCAAGGAGGAGAAGGCGCCCCCCGCAATTGCCGTCCAGGCAGTTTGGCGCGGAAACGCCCCTTATCTGGTCATTGCTGGTCAAAAGTACTTCGCGGGTGCACTCCTGAGCAATGGATGGACCGTAAAGGAGATCGAGGACGGACGTGTGCTGCTGACACGCAATGGCCAGCTTGCTGCTTTGTCTTATTAGAGTTCTAGCCCGCGGCCAACGAAGGAACGTTTCATGACTAGGCTGCCGCAGCGGTCCGTAGAGCCTGGCACCTTTCAGCGAATTAACAACGAGCATCATGCGCCTGTCATCGCCCCGGCCACACCTCAGGCCAGCAGCATCGGCATCGACAAGGTCTATGGAAACGGCAAGGGTTACACGTCAGTTGTCCAACAGCCCGAAGCGCAGGAGCGGTTGGCTGCCAGCACGATCGATGACGCGCTCGCACTCAAGTCAATCGATCCGATCTCGCGGATCAATCCCACTGATGCCACCGAGCACGCAGGTAAGAGCGAAACCAGTGCGGAACTTACCTGGCTGAAGGGTCCCAATCTTGCGCATAGCCTGCTCTCCTTCGTCACACCCCGCCTGCGTCATTCGCATGTTGTACGTCCAGAGCAACACGTCCTTCTCCTCGAGCGTCTCGCCGATGCGCTGTCAGCCGCGCCAGAGGGCTCGGTCGCAGCCGACGGGGCCGCGCTTCTGCGGCTGGAGCTGCGGCGGTTAATCCTGCTCCGGCAGAATCACAACAGCTTGGTCCCAGGCTAGCAATGTCAGATCCGCACGACGTGCAGCACTTCACACCTACCCAGTCGCCGAATGTTTCCAAAACCGATCGGGTAGTTCCGATCTCTGGGCCCGAGCGCAACTTGCTCTGCGCGCTTTCCTATGTCCACCTTGCGTGTGGGCAGAGCGCACACAGTCTGGCTCTCTTGCGGCTCGTCGTTCACGAACATTCTCAAGACGTCGAGCTGCTTCGCATCTTCGCCTATGCCCTCATCTCAGAGCGCCTCGGCGAGGAAGCGCTATCGGCATTGGACAGGCTGGACATGCTTGATGATCAGCCATCGTCGCGCCTGCCATTGCTGCTGCTGCGCAGCCATGCTCTGCGTCAGGCTGGCCGCATGGCCGAGGCGCAGGCCACCTTCAAGCGCTATGTTTCCTTGCGGGGCAGCCCGGCTCCGGTCAAACAATAAGGTTTTTTGCATGGCCAGGCACCTACGAAATCTCGTCGCCCGCGCACCGGCCCATCCGGATATCATGGTCGCACTGATGCTGCTTCTGGCAATCGGAATGATGATCATGCCGATCCCGATCATCGTGATTGACATGCTTATCGGCTTCAACCTTGGCTTTGCCATATTGCTGCTGATGGTTGCCCTCTATCTCAGCACGCCGCTTGATTTTTCGTCGCTGCCGGGCGTCATTCTGATTTCGACGGTTTTTCGTCTGGCGCTGACTATCGCAACAACGCGCCTGATTCTTGCGGAGGGTGACGCCGGCAGCATCATCCACACCTTTGGCGACTTCGTCATTTCGGGCAATATCGCTGTCGGAATCGTCATATTCCTGATCGTGACCATGGTGCAGTTCATGGTCCTTGCCAAAGGCGCCGAGCGCGTCGCAGAGGTGTCAGCGCGCTTCACGCTCGATGCACTTCCGGGCAAGCAGATGGCGATAGATGCGGAGCTGCGCAACAACCATATCGATCAACACGAAGCACGTCGCCGGCGCGCGGCACTCGAGCAAGAAAGCCAACTTCATGGTGCAATGGATGGCGCCATGAAATTCGTGAAAGGCGACGCGATCGCCGGGCTGATTGTCATCTGCATCAATATGCTGGGCGGAATCAGCATCGGCCTGCTCTCCAAGGGTATGTCGCTCGATGCCGCGATGCATCACTATACGCTGCTGACGATAGGTGATGCGCTCATTTCACAGATTCCGGCACTGTTGCTGTCGATTACGGCCGCGACCATCGTCACACGGGTCAACGGGCCTTCCAAGCTCAAGCTTGGGGCCGATATTGTCAGCCAACTTACGGCCAGCACACAAGCGCTTCGGCTGGCGGCCTGCGTCTTGTTGTTAATGGGCCTCGTTCCTGGCTTCCCCTTGCCCCCCTTCGTCATCTTGGCCGCGCTCTTCGCTGCCGCAAGCTGTGTCAAGGTCGGCGCGAAAGTCGACAAGCCTGCCGCGAAGCCAGCCACAAATGTCACCGCCTCGGCTCCGGCTCCAGCACAGACACAGAAGCAAGCCGCTCACGCGGAAGCACTTCCGATCGCGTTATTCCTCGCGCCGAACCTGACACATTCAATCGACAAGAACGAGTTGGAACAAAGCATCGCGCGCGTTTCAACGTCGGTATCGGCAGACCTTGGAATCACGGTTCCGCGCATCCCGGCCCAGATTGATCAGAACCTATCCAAGTCGCAGTTCAGAATAGATGTCGATAGCGTGCCGGTTGAGCGGGATGTGATCGATCCGACGCAACTCGCACTCAACGATGATATTGCGAACATTGAACTAAGCGGCATCCCATTTCGGAAAGATCCGGAGACGGCTCGCGTATGGATCGAAGAACGCCATGCAGCTGCGCTCAAAGCCGCCGGGATCGGACACCACCGTCCGGTCGAAATTCTTGCTTTACGTCTCCATTCCACATTGACACGCCACGCACAGCGCCTGGTAGGCATTCAAGAGACCCGTCAACTGCTTGCCCGAATGGAGCAGGAGTACCCCGATCTGGTGAAGGAAGTGCTTCGTACGGCGACCATTCCTCGGATCGCAGAGGTCCTGCGCCGCCTGCTCGATGAGGGGATACCCATTCGCAACACTCGCCTCCTCCTGGAGGCCCTTGCAGAATGGAGTGAACGCGAGCAGAACGCCGTTCTGCTCACTGAATATGTTCGTGCCGCGCTGAAGCGGCAGATCTGCTTTCGCTATGCCAATGCCCACCGCGTGGTGGCCGCCTTTATCATCGAGCGTGAGACTGAAGAGATAGTGCGCGGTTCGGTGCGCGAAACCGCTGTCGGACCATATCTCGTTCTGGACGATCGGCAGAGCGAGAAGCTGCTTTCACAATTCCGTCAGATCCATTCGACCATCGCACAAAGCCAAAGCCAGCCCGTCATTCTGGGCGCGATGGATATCCGGCGCTTCGTTCGCGGCTTTCTCACCCGCAACGGGATCGATCTGCCCGTTCTGTCTTATCAGGACCTCGCCTCGGATTTCACAGTCCAGCCAATTGGGTCCGTGAGACTTCCGCCTGCCAAGGAACGGGTTCCTTCCTCGGAGCGTGGCGGGCTGCTTCCCGCCGCAAGTTGACAGAGCAGCAGCTCGTCGTGAGATAACCTATGAATTCCTATGAAATAAGCCGCTGGCGACGCTTCTCTCGCTCAGCCTTGTGCTCGGCCTTGCTCGCTATGGTTCTGCTCGCCGGCTGCGCTAACCCGGATGGGTCGGCCCTTTCATCGCGGCAGACGCCCTCGTCAGACCTAGCTGACGCCAAGGCGATCGATCCTAGCGTGCGCGAACCAATTCCATACAGACCCGGTCGGGATGCTGATGAGCAAACTCTGCGCGATACGTTGAAGCAACAACCAAACAATGTCGATGCGGCGATCTCTCTTGCGCGGGTCCTGCTGGCCCGCAAATTGCCTGATCAAGCGCTTCAGGCTCTCGATAATGTCCTCTTGGCGTCTTCCGGCGATCTGCGCATACTGAACGCCAAGGGCGTTGTCCTCGATCAGAAGGGCCGCCATCAAGAGGCGCAAGGGCTATACCGCAAAGCTCTCGAAAGAGACCCCTCAAATGCGATGTTGCGCAACAATCTCAAACTGTCGCTTGCGCTAGAAAGTAAGACGGAGACCGAGGATGCCGGGCCACAACCGCAGATGGACGGCGCCTTGGCCCGAGCAAGATGGCGCAGCGAACAATAGCGTCCAGAGCTTGACGCCTGAGTGGCCGGCTTGCCGATAGCTAAGTTCGCCTTCAGCGTCCGCACTATACGCCGCCGCCAAACATCAAGAGTGATAAGAGATGTGGTCGATAAGTGTACGAATTGCCACGTGTATAATATCGCAATCTCTTGCACATGCTTACGAGACCGCCGCCTTGCACCGGCGGAGATCACATCAAGCCTGCAGTCCGACATTCGTGAGGGCTTTCGCGGTCTCGATAGAATAGACAACATCCTCCGTGAACCGCTGCTTGGCACCTTTCATCCACCCCTGAAGAATGCCGATCTGGTCGGGCGCTGACGACGTCGAGGAGACATCCTTGAAAAACTCCGTCAACTGTGTCGATTCGATTTGAATGCGCTCATGCCAGTGCCAATAGGCCTCTGAGTACTTTTTCACAAACTCGCTTTGCGCTCCGATGGCTCGCTTCGTGAAGTCTTGAAATGCGCCGGCTGCAATGCCGATGTCATCGTTGATCCCGGCTTCTTTCGTCATCACCATCTCCTGTGTGGTTGTATATAGACGAGACGACACCTGAGCAGAACTCCAGCATGTCTCCCATGATCCCTAGTTGGCGCGTCTGCACACCAGCTTACAATTGTGACGCCACTATTTTTACTTTCCGACCGAGCAAGTGTCGTGCCACAAACGATCGTGAGGGGTTGCCGTCCCCGAACAGGAAAACCATGTGCTTGATACAGTGCTCCCGCAGCTAAAATCCGCGGTGTCGGACTCTGGACAGGTAAGTATTACACCGGACAGGACAGAGTGCGACAGGAATAAAGGGCAATAGCAGTTTGTGCTAAACAGCGACGAAGGCGGATCGGGGAGCATTACCAACCACTCCAACGCTCTGAGTCTGCTTAACTGGCGCTCTCGCACAGCACGTTGCTTGGCGTACGTCCCATCGCTCGACGCTCCGCGGCAGCATACGGTGGCGGCCATGTTGTCGTGCAGTCCGAGCAACTGGTCGATGGTAGGCTGACGAACTATGCGTGCCGATCAGTACGACGTAACCAGTCGGCTTAGGGAGTGACGTTCGACCCAAGGAGCGGTAATCGCGTGTATTCGGCTCATTCTTGACTTGCTTCTCACCGCGATAAACTTTCGCTGGCATTAACCGGGACCTTCGATTGGCCGAGAGCGGCACGACCCGGAATTTACCCGCCAAAACTAAGAGGCGACGGCCGTTTCGTATGCAGCTAATATTTGCCAGGGCTCTGGCAGACAAAAATAGAAACGTTCGCCCGAGCGCTCGCGGCTAGGGGACAGGGATGATCACGCCGGTTCGACGGGACTGGAATCCAAACGAATTGTTCAGCGCTCTTACACCTGCGATGTTCTGCGCCGAACCATCAGCCATACGCGCACGTTGGGATAAATTGTGGCCTGACCTATACACGGAATATGACGCCCGGTATTTGAAACACGAACTTGCCGCCAGAAATCTCATCGCGACCGATGAAGCTGCGGCATTTCTCAACGCCTGGGCGATTGATGAAGAGCGCCACACCAATGGCTTCATCCGCATCATTGAACTTGTCGCGAACGGATCCGAAAAGGATCTTCGCGAGAGATTGGGCGCTCGATCGCATGACTTTGGTCCGATCACCGACTACCTGAAGGACGAATTCTCCTTGCTGGTTATGATTGCGTTTGACGAAATGTGTACTTGCCGCGCCTACGCGGCAGAAAAGCCGTTTTACGACGCTCTTGGCAACAATACGTTTCATCACTGGCTGCGAGAGGTAATTGCCGATGAGGCGGTTCATTCGATGAACGCCGTTAATGTCATTCGCGCGCTCTATCGCGACCGCATTGGGCAAGTCGGCGCAATGCTCGATAGCCTAATCCGCGCGTTCGGTAATCTACGCTACTCTGGCACGTTCGTCCTCGACTACTTCGGCACAGCGTACTCCAAGGAGCTTCTCGCCAGCGCTCGCCTCGCGACCATGAGAAACATCGCCAAGCCACTCCCGGCCTAGAACGAGACAGTGACAAGCGAGAGCGATTTGATCCGGCGTCATTCGGCGTCATGATGGTGATCGCGATCATCGGCGCGTACGGTCGACTGCTCGAAGAATTGTTCCTTCAGCTCATCGCAAACCTCACGTGAAACGCGATCACGAGAGATTAGTTGCTGTCATCGAATTGCATCGTCGTTGCAATCAAAGAACTCTGATGGCTCGGCATTGGAAAACCTCACCGATCGCACCGCACCCGCATCGAAGATTCAATAGCCCCTTCTTTCTGCCATGTTCGCATCCAAAGCAAAGACACGCCGATTGCGCACGTCGCGCGCGGCAATAGCGAGTGTCTCAGGAGAATTCCATGGTGAAGCCGGTTGTGATTGTGGTGGGCGCGGACAAAGGAGGCGTCGGCAAGACGACCGTGTCACGGACGCTTCTCGACTACTTCAACGTCAATAACGTGCAAACACGCGCATTCGACACGGAGTCGCCGCGGGGAACGTTGAAGCGCTTCTATCCCGCAATCACCGAGATCGTCGATATGACGACGACGGCGGACCAGATGAAGATCTTCGATACCCTGAACTCAGGGCTATCCGTCACTGTTATCGATGCTCGCGCCGGCTTACTATCCACAGCACTGGCCTCCTTGCGCGACATCGGCTTTTTGGATTCGGCGCGATCCGGCCAGATCACTTTTGCCGTATTCCATATTCTGGGATCATCCATCGCTTCGCTGGACGAGATCGCCGAGACCGCGACCTTCATGGCCGGCGCAAAGTATTATCTGGTGAAGAACTTCATCAACGACACTCAATTCTTCCAATGGGACCAATCGACCTATAATTCCTATTTTCACCGCATCAAGCATGCGACCGAGTTGACCATCCCGAAGCTCAACGAGATGGCCTATGAGCAGGTCGAAGTCGCTTCTGTCCCATTCGTAGATTTTGTCGCAAACAAGGGGCGGAACGATGAGCCGGCGAACAATTCCTTCGTTCTGCGCGGCTATGTACGGCACTGGCTGGCAAATGTCTGGAGCGAGTTTGATCGCATCAACTTGACGGAATTGGCCGGCGCCAAGTCAGCGACTCGGAGCGGCGAGAACTAGTCGCATTATCGGCGAGCGACGGGTTGAGCCCAGGGACGAAGCGAGATTGATCTGCTGGCTATGTTAGCGACTCCTATCTACATCATCTGCTCTCCTAGCCCGCAGGTCGGCAAAACTCTCGTCGCTCGCCTCGTGAGCGAGTACTTGCTGCTGAAAAATGGTACGGCGCTCTCCTTCGATGTAAATCTGAAGGAGCCGTCATTGCTCGATTATCTCCCCAACATCACAGAGACAGCTGATGTAATTGACACTTACGGTAAGATGCAGCTGATGGACCCACTGATCATACACGATCGGGTAGCCAAGGTGATCGACCTCGGCTTCCACGCCTTCGACGAGTTCTTCAAGATGTGCGAGGAGATCGGCTTCATCAAGGAAACAGCACGCTGCTGTGTCGCTCCTGTCATCCTCTTCGTCGCGGGCGCTGACCGCCATTCCTTCCGTGGTTACGAAATGCTGCGGCGGCAGATTCCACCGGCGGCGCTGGTCACCGTCCACAATGAATTCGTGCTGCGCGGAGGACTACCTGAAGCGATGGATTGTGAGCGAGTGCTCCGGATTTCCGCGCTGCCGTTGTTTCTAAAGAGATATGTCGATCGACTGAGCTTTTCCTTCACCGGGTATCTGCGCGACGAAAAGGACTGGACCACCGAACTGCATCAATGGATCCGACGAAACTACACCATGTTTCGTGATTTGGAGTCGAGCGTGATGCAGCGAGGGTCCTATCGATCTCGCGCGACGAATATCGAGAGCCTACGAGGCACAAGAGCGACTGAGGGACCGGCTCACTATCCATTTCGCTATCAGAGATGAACGAGTGAGATTCGATATAGAATGCTCGCCTGGTCGAGCAGCCGAGGGAAGTATTTCTCGTGATCGTCCGCACGCACCAAGCGACCGAGACCTGCCGGCAACTCATTCGCTCGACGAATCTTCCAGATTCGCTCCTCGTAAGGATCGATAGCCGCCTGAGATTGCGCGCGGCTGCCCGGATCGATCGACGGGTCCCGCTCGAGGGCGCTTCATAGCTCAAGGCCGAATCTTTCGAGGACCTGGTGCATAACCGGGCCTTTAATCTCGAGGGCGATCTCTTTGCGAATCTGGGCGCCAAGCACTCGCTCTGCATCGGCATCGCCCGTCAGACCATTTTCGGCCAGTCGCCGATCCAAGCGGGTTTGGAATTCATCGCCCATCGCGTCGACGAGTTGCCTCTCCATTGCAGCATGGTCTTCGGGTGCGATGCGCCTCAACACGCTCTCCCATGGGTGCCAGCGCGTTGCCAGGTAGTCCGGAAATTCCGCTGCCTCCTGATTGCGCACCGACGCCTCGGCTCTGACAATATCGTCCTCGGTCACGTTAGAGACATTCAAGAAGCGCATGTCCGGGGCGATGTGCAGCAGCTGCAGCGGGTTGCGCAGCTGGGTCTGGTAGGCAAGGTAGACCTCGATCTCGTCGACGTCGGCGTCAGGATCGGCACGACGAAGCGAATTGACCGTCTCGCGTGCGATCCCGTCCAGCGCCTCCAGACGAAACAGGACCCGGCCCTGCTGGAGCAGCTCGGCCAACCGGCCGTCATAGACGCCGTCTTCAACGTCAGCGTTCAGCCGTGCGCTCTGCATGCCGTTCCAGGTCAAGGTAACCCGATCTTCGCAGCGCTCGCTCGCTCCCGACGCCAGCTGGAAAAACTGTTCACGCAAACTCGGCCTGACGGCTGCTTGCCGCAGATCCTCGACGACCGCCTGCCGGAACGCTTCGTTGCCATAGTTCACGGTACCCCGGAGCCGGTCGAGGAAGCGTGCATAGTCTTGCGCACCCGGTTCTTGGGCGAAGCCCTGCCAGGTGGCCATTACCGACGGCTCGGCCTCGAGCCAGTGCGCCACAACCTCTTGCAGGGAGCGCGGCTGGACTTCCAGCGCGCCTTCGACCGTCGATAAAAAGACCTGCGGGCCCGCATAGCCTGCTGCATGTATCGCTGCCGTCAGGCCAGCCTGCACCAAATCGGGGAGCGGATTATTCTCCAGATTAACGCTAGAATAACCGCTTAGCTGTGTCAGCAGGGTCTCGGGTACGCTGGTCAGCTGGTTGTCGCTGGCGCCGAGCCAAATTAGGTCGGGAAGCGCCGTTTCGGGCAGACTGGTCAGTTCGTTATGGCTAGCGCTGAGCCATTGGAGCCCGCCCGGAAGAGGCTCGGGCAAGTCCGTCAGCTGATTGTGGTCGACGTTGAGGCGCTGGAGTCGGGCTGGAAGGTCGGGCAGATTGGTCAAGCGGTTGCCGCTGGCGTCCAGTTCCTCAAGCGTCGCCGGAAGGCGATCAGGCAGACTGGTTAGCTGATTGTTATCGACCCTCAGCCGCAGCAATCCGGGCGGTAGCCGTGCGGGCAGATTGGTGAGCCCGTTGCTGATGACATCGAGCTGCAGCAGGCCATTTGGAAGCTCGGGCAGGCCGGTCAGCCGATTATTGCTGGCAGAGAGCCACTGGAGACTGGCCGGAAGGTCCCCAGGAAGGCTGTTCAGCTGATTGTCGTCGACATTCAGGCGACGCAGGACGGCCGGGATCGGCGCAGGCAAGCCGGTCAGGGACAGGGACGACAGATCCAGCGCCTCATTGACATCGCCTGTGTCCTGCCAAGCCCTCGTACGACTTACCGCTTCTCGACGGCCCTCGTGTTGCCCCTGCCCGTCTTCGGCAGCCCAGTTCGTCCAGACCTCGAGCTGCAAGCTAGAGGCCTCGCCGGTGGACGCTAGCGCACCCGTCAGGGCTTCGCCCCACTGCGTTGCAGCCGGGGATGCCGGCTCGGAGGTTTCCGAATCGGAAGTTCCGGAAGGACTGCCTGAGCCAAGCTGCTCTGTATTCATCGCCGTCTCTCCGTATCCAAATCAAGCGCGTCCGCAGTCGCACTTTTAAGCCGTCAGACCTCACCAGGTTTGCGCGCTGATCGGCTGATGACAAAGCGGCGGTCATACCGCGCAATCACCGCCCACGGCTAGCGCGAACACCTGCCGGCCTGCAGACGAGCAACTGCAGCTCACCGCAGCACAACCAAAGCCTCGGTGGTAGATCGCTTGATGGATACCATCCAATTCTCTTGCCGGATCTGAGCACATCAAGCCGGACCAGCCAGCCTGTAAAGACGTTCCTGCTACGAGACGTAGCTGTCGATAAGCTGACGGCCTTCGGAGCGACGAACAATGGACGGACGGCTGGCCATCAGCCTCTCCCGAAGCTTAGGCGTAGATAGCGGACCGACGAAAAGCAGACGAGGATCAACCGAGTTTTAAGCTTGGCAAAATGCTCGCTGTTTACGGCGCCTCGGCGGCGCGGCGCTGATAGCCGGCGAGTTGCGGCTCCTTTACTCCCGAGGCAACAAACCGCCCCCTGCTCATTCAGATGGCCACGTTGGGACGCTAGCTTGAAAGCCCGCGATCCCATGTAGCACCGCTCACGCTTCACTGCGAGGCGGTACGCCCCGGCGCGATCGGCAAAGGTTGGCTGATAACCTCCTGGATAGCGAGTTCCCACCTATTCTGACATCGGCGGCAAGGATCGATCTTGCCAGATCGGTTCAGACTGCCGCAGGTTTCGGCCAGCAAAAGCGGACGACTCGGCCCTTGCCGGGGCGCTTTCTCAGTCGAACAACGCGCGCCCGGCTGCATCTGACACTGATTCGATGGAAGTTTCTTAACTTCGAGATCAATGCAATAGATCCGCCCCGCGTCCGATAAACTCGAGCACCGACTGCGCCTCGTTGATTTCGCTTGAAACGCGCTTCAATATCCGAACTGCCACCTCTTCCGTCGCGATCAGCCCCGCTCTTTCGCAGGCTAATCCGAAATGATGCATCACCTGTTCGTAGGAGGGCGCAACACGATTCTGCAACAAGCTGATCGCCAATGATGAGAGCATCTGCTCGACGACATCCTTCTCAGCCTGGATCAACAACTGCGTCCTTCCGATTGTTCACTCAATTCTGTGGCTGTGCACGCCTCCGACTGTATCCCAAGAGGGTCGCTGCGTGGGATTGTCGTGTTGTGACCTCGCCGCATACTACGCATGAACACCGCTAGGAAGAGGCTTCTTTGGCCGATTGCCTTGTTTGGTGGGACCACTTCTCCCCTGGCCGGAGCTGAGTGGCTCCACCTTGTATGAGTTGCAGCTCCCCGATGATCTTCGCTATCGCCTCATGCCCTGCTTCGCCTTGCGGCCATCTATTGAAGCCATCCATCAGACTCTCCGATTCCGGTTTGGTAAAGTCAAAGAACCGGACACCGCGGCCTAGGACCTCATTGACGATCGCGATCGTGGCTTGGCGAGCGGCGCTCTCCAGCGGCCATCTGTTGAAACCGATCACCAGGCCCCTGAGATCCTGGGCAGTGAAGTCTGAGAGTCCCGTCCTGCGGCCGGCACGGCGAAGGACCTCGTCCGCGAGCACAACGGTCACTTGACCACACGGCACCTCCTTCGGCCAATTGCTGAAGCCATTCACTAAGTTCGCGAGTCCCTGCTGTGAAAAATCGTAGAGCTGATTGGCACGCCGCAGAACCTCACGAGCGAGTGCGATCGCTGCTCGGCGAAACGCCGGCTCTTCCGGCCACTTGCTAAAGCCATTCACCAGGTTCGCCAGGCCCTGTTGGGTAAGATCGGGAAGCTGGACAGCACGCCAAAGTACCTCACCAGCGATCGCAATTGCAGCTTTACGACAGGTCGCATCTTCAGGCCATTTGCAAAACCCGTTCACCAAGTTTGCCAGTCCTTGTTGGCTATAGTGAGGAAGTTGGTCAGCACGGTGCAGGAGCTCACTTGCGATCGCGATTGTGGCTTGACGAGAGACTGCCTCATCCGGCCATTTACTAAAGCCATTCACCAAATTTGCCAGATCCTGCTCGCTAAACTCATGAAACCGGGCGACCCGACGAAGAACTTCGCCTGCGATCGCAATCGTGACTTGACCACACGCCAGCTCTTCCGGCCACTTGCTGAAACCGTTCACCAGGATGGCCAATCCCTGCTGAGGAAGCTCGCAGAGCCTGCCGCAACGATGCAGAATTTCGAGTGCAAGCGCGGCGGCTGCCTGGCGCGAAGCCGCCTCATCCGGCCACTTGCTGAACCCGTTGACCAGGCTCACCAATCCTTGCTGTGTAAAGTCGGAGAGTTGGTGATGACGGCCAGCGCGCCGAATGACATCGCCCGCAATTGCAACCGCCGCCTGGCGAAAGTCTGCTTCTTCCGGCCATTTGCTGAAGCCGTTTATCAGCGCCGCCAGGCTCAGATTGTTCAACTCTTGAAGCGGCCTGCTTTCCTCGCGACAAAACTTAGCTATTCTGATCGCCCCTTTGCGACATTCTGCTCTATTGGAATGCCGACCGAATGATGCGGCGAATATGGAAAGGGCTCTTATCCCGATTTTTCCAATCAGCGCATGATCAAGCAGCGACACGCGAGAAGCTATTCTTTCGCAAACGTCTCGGCCGACCTGACCTCCGGCCTTCCGGCTCACCGCATTGCATGTCGTGGCATATCCCCACGATCTCCCGGCACGGATGCTTTCCTCGAAATTCGGCAGGAATCTAGATTGAAACTCAAGCGCAGCCTTTTGCAGAAAGACCGGATGGTCCGTCTTGCGCAGCTGCTTGTCGCGCGCAACCACCACAGTTGAGAATTGAACGATGTCGCGAGCACAATCGATCTCGCTTAGCGCCGTCGTCAGATTGGCTTGAGTAGACATGGGATCTTCCGAGCTTTCACCGCGGCGCCTTGTCCAGCCACAAGCTCAATGCGACCAGTCACCGCTTACGGCTGAATGTTAACCGCCTACGCAGTTGAAGCATCTATTGCGAGGGCCGGCTGTGTTCACTCGGCGGGCCCTCACTGCACAGCGAGGAACGCGATTAAAGCAGTTGTCAGCGACATCCTGCTGCGCGCATCACTCCATCACCTCATGACATATAACGACTCCGGTTGTTGCAGCGCAATTGACAACGGCCAGCGCAGCAGCCTCCGCCGATGGACCAAAGGTCTTGCCCATGGCCCGCAAGCGACAATGTCGGCAATTAGGAAGCCATCCCTGTCCGATCATGCTGAACCATTCGACGCCCGTCCCGCCTGCCTTTGTCTTTGCGAGACTACAACCTGACGCAGCGTGGGGTTCAAGCTACTAAATTGGTATCGAACCGTGGCGTTGCACAGCCAACTATCGCAGCGGCTACCAATGGGGCTTCCATTCAGTTCGACACGATTTCGAGTGACATTCACCCAGGGAGGTCCTAGGCTCGCTCCTGCGCTCGTTCGATCGGGTCACGCCCGGGATATCGCGATAACGCTCGTTTTTATCTATAGGGGAAAACACTGCCGCCATGCCTTTCCAGGATGTTGGTGAGCGCGCGCACCTTACTCATGGACATGCCCATCGGGAAACGAATGTGATGGTCCGACGGCAACACTGACCATCGTCAGGGGAACACATCGCTCCGTTTTCCAGTCGTGAGCTGCTGCCCTGCGTTTGCGCGTGACTGCGCGCCGATCGCCCCTGTGGAGCGCAGGAATTCCTCAACCCAGATGATCGTAGCGCCGAAAACCCGCAGCAATCCGCAGAAAATTCCGCTCGCACGCCCAGCGTAAGGTGATATCGCTTGATAGCAGTCGTGAATACATCGAACCGCTCGCCACATCCGCCGAGCAATGGCGACGAACTCCATCGCCATGAATGCGGACGGAGGGACTACGCAGTGCTGAAGCGTACGCGTTGCACCCTCAATGCCCAAGTGAACCTGCATTTGTGATGACTTCGATTGATGATAGTTTAAGTGAGATCAGATGGGTGAGAAACGAGATCTGGCGCTGTCGTCGATTGCTTAAGACGGAACTGCCTCGCGAGGAGAGTGCTGCCGTTGAGAAGCGTCTGCTTGAACAGCTTGCAGCCTTTGAGCGGCTCCTGACGACCGCGTTTCCTCTGGTCTTGAGCCCTTCGGCGAACTCAACCAAAAGCAGTCCCATCGGTTCAAGTGAATCCACTGAAAAGCTCGTTGAGAACGCCGCAACGGCGTCAACCGGTTCCTTCCGGGCCTCGATCGGAGGCTAATGTGAGCATTCCGGTGCTTAAGAATCCCCCCGCTCCGGTGCCTCACTCTCGATGCAGGATCGGAACGTTTTTGACGCCTCGTCTTTTCGACCCACCGTTTCTCTCCGCCGCGGTTGGCATCACGCGGCGACATTCGACGCGCAAGCCTTTGAAATTGTCCCTAAGGCAAAACATGGCCGCGTCCATATCGCCACGCCCTGTAAAACGGTCACAGAATCGCATCACGTCTGGTCTGCAAGACGTCAAGATCTCTTCCGATCTACGTTCTCGCGCGCTAGCGTATCCCGTGAACCACGTAGCTGCGATCGCAACGAGTGCGGTGACATGGCGAGGCGCGCGGTAAGCCCAACCGGTTCGTCGCTTTTGGCTCAACAGAACTCTCTTAAGTTGCACAATTTTCACTATTGTTCTTTGCCTCGCAAGTATCGTTTGTCTAGGAAAGCAGGTCGCCGCGTCGGCAGGAGCGGCCGGCGCAGTTGCGGTCCGAATCATCGTTGCATCGCGCCAGACCTTGTTGCCAAGATCAAAGCGCAACGCAGGCTGGCTACATGCAGCGGACGCGGGTATTGTGTCTAGGCTTGTGACATTCGCGATGTTAGTTCCCAACATGACATTTCTGCAAAGGCGACCGATCCTGCATGGCACTGCCTACAACCTGACGTTACGGTCGATTCAAGCACTTTGATCGTCGAACAAGTGTCAATACGCTCCAAGATAGGCATATCCATATCTCGACGGGAGCTCGCAAGGAGAGTTCTTCGGCAATTGCACGCTTCACTGGACGCAACGCATACGAAGCCTTATCCAACGACGGCCGATAACTGCTCGGCCACGCTGGAACGCAACGCATAGTTGACGGATTCGCAAGGCCACACGATTTCGTCGCGTCAATGACGCGACAAATTGCGTCGATGCTCCGCGTTTTTGCTCAACGTCCGACCTAGTTGTAAGCCTGCGCGTCTAAAATCGTGAAACCGACAGCTTTATGGCTTGCCTATCGGTTGAGATAGTAGGCCGAAATGCACTTCGTCAGCATGGCCATCGGCGCGTGTGGGACGCCGGTTGATCCCAAAGGTTCGAGCCGACTGCTGGCAGTCCTGCAATTGTTCAAGACCAAATCAACGGCCCCCCTGAACTCCATTGGCACGGCGGTTGCTACTACGCGGCAACAGCGGATCAGACCTGGATGAGTACCCCGATGAATGTCGCTCGTCTTTGATCGCTGGGAGTCATTTCGATGATAGGCAGGCTAGCTGCGACCTCGCACTCTGTTCGCGGCTTTCACGAACTACGACAAAGGCAAGCCAAGGATGAGGAAATCAGCGGCACGAACGCTTTACATCGCAGCCAAGTCAAGTGTTCTGGCCGCTGGGATCCTGGCTTCGTCAACAGCAGGTGCCGACGATGATTTGATGAGTGCAGCGAGGCAGATTTTCAAGCCGATCCCCTCTATCGTACCGGCGGTCAGGGACAACCCTATTACCCACGAAAAGGTTACACTCGGCAAGATCCTGTTCTTCGATCCGAGGCTATCGGCGAGCGGGATCATTAGCTGCAATACATGTCACAATCTTGGGACCGGCGGAGCAGATGCCGGCCCGAGGTCGGTTGGTCATCGCTGGCAGCTAGGTTCACGTCGAGCGCCAACGGTCTATAACGCAGTCTTCAATGTGGCACAGTTCTGGGACGGGCGCGCGGCTGACCTCAAGGCGCAAGCCGTAGGCCCCGTCCAGGCCAGCGCGGAAATGAATGCGACGCCCGCTCGCCTTCTCAATACGTTGAATTCAATGACCGATTATATCGTCATGTTCAGCAAGGCGTTTCCTAACGACGCGACGCCCATTACCGTTGACAACTTCGCCAAGGCCATCGAGGCTTTCGAGGCGACCTTGATCACGCCCGCCGCTCCCTTCGATCAATACCTCGAGGGCGATGCGTATGCTCTCAGTGCTCAGCAGAAAGCAGGATTAAAGCTGTTCATAGAAAAGGGATGCTCATCTTGCCACAATGGTATCAACGTCGGCGGCCAAGACTACTTCCCGTTCGGCGTGACGGAACGGCCAACTGCAAGCCTGCTGCCGAGGGACGACAAGGGCCGTTTCGCCGTCACCAAGGTACCCAACGACGAGTATGTTTTCCGCTCCGCGCCGTTGCGCAACGTCGCATTGCGTCCTCCCTACTTCCATTCGGGCCAAGTTTGGAGCCTCAAGCAAGCTGTTGGCGTGATGAGTGAGATACAACTCGGCGTGAAGCTCAACGATAGAGAAAAAGACGACATCGTCGCGTTTCTAAACTCACTTACCGGGCAGCTGCCTAAGATCGATTATCCGATATTACCCGCGCGCACCGACACAACGCCAAAGCCCTCTATAGAGAAATAGGCTGCCGGCTTACAGAGCCAGGCTCGTCAACTTGCCAACGGAAGATGGTGCGAGCACCAAAGCCTCCCGCAGCGACGTCAAAGTGCACCGTGTCAAGCTGGAGCTCACAATGAAGCGAATCCGGCACTGAGTTCTTCCGGCTTGCTTGAGCGCCCCCGCTTCTCGACTCTCACTTGGAGCGAGGATCGGGAGCGACGTCGCGGGCTTCGCAGCCGACCGCCGCGCGCAGCATTCGCGCCCTGATTTTGGGCCAATTGATGAAGCCGTTGTCGGCATCAGCAGCTGCGTGCGCCGATCAGGATGGAGGTACGCATGACAGCATGTGCGAGTGACCTCGTAAATGGCAACGAGCATTTCTCAATTTCGAGAACGCGATCGTGGAGCGCCACGCACCGGGCCTGGATCCCGATGGATTGTCAGCCATCATGGCCTGATTTGCTCTTCGGCAGTTCCATTGAGCCGGTGTTCCAGTTTGGCTGTGTTAGCTCGAGAACGTTACGGACCAAGAACTCCAGGACCTTGAGCTGTGCATAACTGCCCGGTGTTCCGTGATGTGCGCCTGGCACATACAGCATGTCGAAGTATTTTCCCGCCTTGATGAGCCGATCGGCAAGCTGGAACGTGGCGGAAGGATCGACGTTGCGGTCCATTTCGCCGACTACGAGAAGTAATCTACCTTGCAGTTTGGCCGCATTGTCGATGGCGGACGATTGCGAATATTCGACGCCGACCGGCCACCCCATCCACTGTTCGTTCCACCAGATCTTGTCCAGCCGGTTGTCGTAGCAGCCACTGTTCGCGACCGCGACCTTATAGAAATCGGGATGGAAAAGTAACGCGCTCACCACGTTTTGCCCACCGGCGGAAGTGCCAAAGATACCGACGTTGGATATATCATACCAGGAGTACTTCGCACTCGCCGCCTTGTGCCATAGGATCCGGTCCGGAAAGCCGGCGTCCCTCAGATTTTTCCAGGCAATGTCGTGGAACGCGCGCGAGCGATGGTTGGTACCCATTCCATCAATCTGAACAACGATAAAGCCGAGTTGTGTGAGCGGCTCGATTGAAGCTGAGAAGGACTTGGGAACGAAGGAACCGGTGGGGCCTGCATAGATGTGTTCCACCACTGGATATCTCTTGCGCTGATCGAAATTAGCCGGCAAGTGAATGACACCCCATATGTCCGTCTTGCCGTCGCGTCCCTTGGCGTTGAAGCTGAGCGGCGGCTGCCAGCCAGCGGCTATGAGCTCGGAGATCTCCGCGCTCTCAACCTGCATCAGTTCGGCATTATCACTGGCACGATACAGCACCATGCGGGGCGGGACGCCGATGCGTGACCACAGGTCGACATAGTAGCGACCGCTAGGCGAGAACTCGATGTGATGATTGGCTGGCTCGGGCGTCAGCGGCGTGAGTCCTTTTCCACCAAAGCCAATGCGATAGGCATGGACGAAATAGGGATCCTCATCAGGGTTCGTTCCGCTGGCGCCAAACCAAATCTCACGCTTCACCGGATCGACACAATACACCGCACGGACCACCCAATCTCCTTTGGTGATCTGGTTCTTGAGCTCGCCTGTTCGGCCGTCGAACAAATAGAGATGCTCGTAACCATCGCGCTCCGAGGCCCAGATGATCTCCTTTCCATCATCGACGTCATAGCGAAACGTTTTTCCACTATTCAGCTGCTTCATCACCAATGGCTGGTAGTCGACGAAGGTCTTGCTTGCCTCATCAATCAACGCGCGCGCTTTGCCCGTGGCGGCGTCGACCTCCACCAGGCGATAGAGCTGATGGCCACGCTGATTGTATTCGAAGGTAAAGCCCCGTCCGTCCTTCCACCATCGGATCGCCGAAAGGCCGTAAGGATTCTGGAACGCGGCATTATCGATTGTGACCGCGCGTCGGCTGCTGACTTCAAACAGCACGGGTTGGAGCAATGCCAAGGCATCACCGGGTTTTGGATACACCATGGTCAGATGTCTGGGTTGACGCTGGTGCGCCGGCGACGATTCGAGGTAATGGACTTCCCGTTGGTGGGCTGGACGGATCCGGTAGACGGCCAGGTGAGTTGAGGCTGGAGACCATCTTAGTGTCGAGAGAGCATAATAGTCACTCTCAGCTCCGTCCCAGGTCAACTGGATGTCCTGGAAACCGTCTTGGCTGCGCAGGAAGAGATTGTCGTTTCGAATGTAGGCCAGCCATGTGCCATCAGGTGATGCGCTTGTCTTGTTTGGATCGTTGTCTGCCGGCGGCGTGTCGTCATAGGGGCTCTGCTGATTGGCGCCCGAGTGCATTGCATTGCCGGTGCAGGCATAGCTTGCAAGCTCGCAGCTCCAACGCGTATGCTCGAGGTCGAAGCTCATCCTGCCACCCTTGTCGGTCAACTCGAAATGGTCGAAGGGAAGATTCTCGGGCTGATAGTTCTTGTGGCTCGCTCTGTTCAGAGCAGCCGCAAGTCCGGCTTGATCAAAAGCGGGCTCCTTTACGCCTTTCTCGGCATCAACCAGGATAAACCGGTGCTTGCCCTTGGTCGTCCGCCGATAGATGAACGCCTCGCGCTCGCCGAGCCAAAACGGCACGTCGGGGACATTGACGGTAAGCCGGCCATATCGGTCTGCGGTCGTCAGTGCACGCTCGTAATCCGACCGCGCGAGGGGCGCACTCACGACGTCCTCCGCCGCGTGCGCCTGCGCTGCTTTGCACTCCTGCTGAGCCAACAGCGCAAGCATTAAGGCAACCAATCTGTACATTATGATTCGCGTCCCCTCTTAGTGCGCGGACCCAGAGCGAGGTCACTTCGCGATTGATGCGCGGCTCTTCGGTGCGGCTGGCCTTCTTGCTATTTTAAGCGACGGCTCGCCAGCAGCCGCAAGTGCCGCCAACAATCCTCACACAGCAACATGATCAAACGCCGCGCGCCATTTGCAACGAGCGCTGCAGCGCCAACATTGTCGCATTATTTCCGTGCTCCTTATGCTGAGCAGAATCTATGCCAACTGATGTATATCGCTGCGGCTTCCTCTGCGCACAAGTTTGCCGATTTTTGCGAAACGAGGTGGGAGTTTGAGACCAAACAAAACACGCATGCTGCGCGTGGTCACCTGTGGCGAATGACTCCAAGGAACGCCATTGCGTGGGGAGCTATTTGTCCCGCCTTGGCAAACCACTCGAATAAGTAGCCCCTGGGACTTCGGGCAACGTGGACCGCGCCGGGCTATAGATCGACGCGGGGTCAATCCGACGAAAACTCACGCGATGAGCCGTGGAGACATTCGCGGCAATCCATCGCAGATCATCCTCGACACCTTGGCCGCCGGCCGCCGACGAAATGAACGCGCTGAGAGCTTCTGGCATGTGGCGATATCGTAGTATATATTGCAGGCTTTCGAGGCCAATTCTGACGAACTAACGCGCGCACTTGGCACAGCCCGAAGCAAATCGGGCACTTATCGGCGTCAAGTGTGAGGACTTTTCTGAACGCCTCTAACCGCGCCGCTGCTCGCGCGGCCAGTCCGCCAGCGAGTACCGCATGTCAAAATGAATGTGCCGTACGACCTAACAACGCGACGTTCGCCGCTTCTTCCACAAGCGCCGGTGTGGCCGTAATTCATTAGATATCCGAGCGGCTCTGCCTCGCCGGATCGCGTGCTCCCATCTCAACGGCTATCGAGACCAGGCGGTAGGTGTCTCTGACCAGACGGATCATTTCACCTCAGTTGACACTTCGTTGACTAGCGCGGCGGCCCGCCGCAATTGAGGGGCTTCCACGATCAACTCAGTGTCGGCATCGGTACAGATGACCCTAGTGGGCGTCGTCGGGTCCGTCTCCAGGACTGCGATGTCGCACACTCGATACGGTGACTGCGGAGCGCTAATGCGAAGTCGGGCGATAGTCATGGCTTCTTGCGTTCTCCTATGCGCCCGCAGCAGGACGCGAGAGCGGTCCAGGCAGCGGGCGCAAGCGATTGTGCGCAGGCGAAACCACCTGCGTGCTGGTGATGAGATCAGGAGATCATTCGTGAGTTCGCGCGTGAGGCGTCGTCCTGAGGGTTGCAAGGGAGATCGCGCTAGGGGGTGGACGAGAGCTAGATCGTGATGCTGATAAGCTCAGGGTAAGGCGGATTTTCGAAATGTCTTCCAAGATATCACTAGACTTCTTGCTAAATGGTCCAAATGCAGCCGATGAGCACCCCTTTTGTCGGCGCAGATCAGACGGACGACAAATTGTGGCGACGCCTGCAACATCGTTCTCGACGCCAGAGCCAACGGCATCATCTTCAGTATCTATCTTGTCGGTCCTGCGTGGCCGGTTGGCGACGCGAACGTCTGAAACCCAACGACACGATGCGGCCATTCCACACGCTGGGTGGGACATATCAGAGTTTCACCATGAGCCAAGCGGGCCGTGCGCCATTTTTTGAACCGGCACGCAGATTGCTGGGTGAGGAGCAAGGAGCTGCCGCGACGAAAGCAGTCGTGGCGGTCCATCTTCGGGGTCCCAATGAGGTTTATCCGGTTGATCCTATTCGATCTGGCTTTGATGCTGCTTGCGCCTGACGTTGCGGAAGCCATAAATGTGGGCACCGGCGCACACTTCACATTAGTCACCAAGGCTGTGGCGCCTTTCAAGCCGATTGCCGGCCCCGGGGTGGCATCAAGCTCTCGCGATAGCCGACACCTCTACAACCAAACGACGCAAGCCTTGCCAGTTCAGCCAGCGGACAACCGGCGTCCAGCCAAACTGGCTGAGGATTCAGCGGTACTAAATTCCCGCCTTGCGTGTGTGATGGTAGGCGCGCCGGGCAGCGTTCGATTGCCACGATCCTCGACGGCGCGGAGACGCTCAAGATGCCGGGCGTCGTAACACCGTCGATCTGCAGTGCCGCCCCCGCGCCTTTTGGCTTCCTCGGGGCGGAGACGCCGCGCTGGAGCTAAGCAGGTTGGATCGTCGGCGGCATGGTGATCATCGCCTTTGCGGCCATTCTCCTCGTGATTTGATTGCAAGATACAGCATAGGCGCGGACAGGTGAGAGAAGCAAGACCGGGCTATATCGAAGTTGCCTTCAACGGTGCTCCCGCGAGCATCCCGCTGGATGCGCAATTCATCGTACCGGCGAAAGGTGTCACGGCAATTTTCGGTCCTCCGGGGTGCGGAAAGACCACGCTCGCGCGTTGCATCGCCGGCATCCAGCATCTACCGAGTGGATTCTGTGGCGTCGACGGCGAAATTTGGCAGAACGAGACGACGTTTCGGCCGCCTCATCTACGTCCTGTCGCATATGTATTTCAGCGACCCATTCTTTTTTCTCATTTGTCTGTCAAGCGCACCCTTCTGTACAACGCATCGAAATCGAGGGCGACACTGGTCGACTTTGATGGTGCGGTTAAGTTGCTCGACTTGGCGTCACTGCTTGACTGTTCTCCGTCACATCTTTCTGGCGCCGAGCGACAGCGACTTGCCCTAGGCAGCGCGCTACTAGCCCAACCGCGGCTACTTTTGCTGGACGACCCGCTCATTGTGCTCGACCGTCCCGCCAAGCGCGAGATTCTGCCATTTATCGAGCGCATTCGTGAAGAGCTCAGGTTGCCGATGATCTATATCTGCCATGACATGACTGACATCGAGCGCTTTGCCGATCATCTTGTCATGATGAAAGATGGTATGGTGACTGCGGCCGGACCGCTTCAAGTCGTTCAGAGTGATCCAGCGCTTGCCGCGCGTGGCGAAGCAGCGGTTTGCGTTGATACCGTGGTCGGCGGCTACGACGGGCGCTATGGACTCATCATCGTCCGCCTCAGAGGCGCGCGTCTGCTAATACCTGGGCCGCCGCTCAGACCTGGCGCGAAGCTACGGCTACGCATCGCAGCCGCCGATGTCAGCATCGTGCGCGAGGCTCCACGCGCAAGCTCCTTCCTGAACGTCTTTCCGGCACGCATCAAAGCCTCCCTTCCGTTCGACGAATCGGAGATCACGTTGGTTCTAGCGCTCGAAACTGGCCGTTCGGGCGTGCCGCTTTTGGCCCGCATCACACGCCGCTCCTATGATGCGCTAGGGCTCAGCGACGGAATGGACGTATTCGCCGAGGTCGCGCGAGCCTTGCCGGTCTCAACCCTCGAGCGGTTGCTCATAATGCCCGCGATACCACTCGAAGATGCTCTAAAGCGGCGCGCTCACACCCGAAACGAACACAAATCGGATCACGGGCATGATCGACGATTTTGACAACATCGATTCGACAGCCGTGGCGGCGATCCTCTACCAGCCGGACGACGACGCCGATAAGCTGCTTGCCGGTTTCGTCCAGGATCTCGCGCGGCATGACGTACGCGTCGGCGGCATCGTCCAGCGAAACTTTAGAAATGCAAACGGCACGCACGTTATGCTCGCCGTCGACGTTGCGACAGGGCGAGAGATCTCGATTTCCCAGCTACTCGGCAGCGGGGCAGCGTCCTGTCAGCTCGATACAAACGGACTAGCAGAGGCTGCAGTTGTCATTTCCCGAGCGCTTCGCGACCAAGTCGATCTCCTCGTGATCAGCAAATTCGCCAAACAAGAAGCGATTGGCCGCGGCCTGCGCGCTGAATTTGTTGACGCGATCACTCGGGGTGTGCCGCTCCTGACAGCTGTTCCAAGAAGATGTCTTGCCGACTGGAGCGCTTTTACGGGTGATGTTGGCATGCTGCTACCTTGCGATCGTCAAGCCGTAGAGGAATGGTGGCGCGACGTCGCCACACGCCCGGCGCGATGCCGCGCTTTCAATCCCAGCTGGAGCTATTTGGGGACCATGATACCGGACAGCTTGATGACCGCTGCGAGAATAATGCCAAGGTCGGATCCGGACTCGCCGGTTGCGCTCCTTCGCGGCCTACGAAAACAACCCTAGCTTCGCAGCCGTTTCACACCGTGAGACATCCGGATGCTGTGCCGCCAGCCCCCAGGGTCCATTCTCGGTAGGCAAGTAGCCGTTTCGACCAGAGGTTCAATCGCTGGTCGAGGAACCTGGCTGCGACTTTTAACTGCGGTACCTCACTCGTGATATACGCACGCGCTCACCGACGGTTCCAAGCGATCGAGCATCGCGTTTCCACGCGGCGCAATGGAGGCGGATGTGAGAGCCATCGGACCTCACGATCAGATGCCTGCGCTCGGGCCACTGGTTAGCCTCGTTGCGACAATCCGATCTTGAGAACGGATGGCATATAGCTTGCTTCACCAGTGACGGCACAAACGCAAAGCAAACTTGTGAGGTCAGCATGCTCGGAATTGGAAGTCAGTTGCCGCCGTTCGAAATCACTGGCGTGAAGCCCGGCTTTCAGGCGCAGGAAGAAGAAGGACACAGCGCGTTCGAGACGCTGACCGAAACGAGTTTCCCCGAAAAATGGAAGATCATCTTTTTCTATCCCAAAGATTTCACGTTCGTCTGTCCGACCGAGATCGCCGAGTTCGGCCGGCTATCCAAGGAATTCGCCGATCGCGATGCTGTCGTAATGGGTGGTTCGACTGACAATGAGTTCTGCAAGCTTGCCTGGCGGCGCTCGCATGCAGACCTGCACAATTTACCGATTTGGCAGTTTGCCGACACAAAAGGGACCTT
Organism: Bradyrhizobium sp. BR2003; assembly: GCF_009720285.1. Lineage (NCBI taxonomy): Bacteria > Pseudomonadati > Pseudomonadota > Alphaproteobacteria > Hyphomicrobiales > Nitrobacteraceae > Bradyrhizobium > Bradyrhizobium sp. BR2003. Next base: position 37,759 of record NZ_SMYJ01000043.1, on the reverse strand, counting down.
AGTCGATGGCCTTGGCGTGCGTTCGCCCGAGGGCGTCGCCTATCGCTACACCTTTATCGTCGATCCCGAGAACACAATCCAACACATCTATGCGACCAATCTCAATGTCGGGCGTAGCCCCAAGGACACGCTCCGCGTTCTGGACGCGCTACAAACCGACGAACTTTGTCCCTGTAACCGCGAAGTCGGCGGCGAAACACTGAAGGTTGCGTGAGGCGGCATGTCGTCGATTGAGCAGTTGAATGAGACGATTCCCAATTTCGCCAAGGACGTCAAGCTTAACCTGGCGTCCTTGCTGGCCGATGATACGCTGTCGCCGCAGCGACAATACGGCCTGCTGCTGGCGAGCGCGATTGCCACTCGCAATGCAGCCCTGATCGCCGCGATCGAAGCGGCAGCCGCCGCCGTGATGACGCCTGCGGCGATCGCCGCAGCGAAATCTGCAGCCTCTGTGATGGCGATGAACAATGTCTACTACCGATTCGTTCATCTGGTATCCAACCCGGAATACAAGACCATGCCGCCACGGCTGCGCATGAACGTGATCGGCAATCCCGGCGTGGATAAGTCCGATTTCGAGCTGTGGTCGCTGGCGGTCTCGGCCATAAACGGCTGCGGTGCCTGTGTCGACGCTCACGAGAAGACGCTGCGGGCTGAGGGCGTCAGTTCCGGGGTGATCCAGACTGCCGTGCGCTTTGCTGCGATTGTGCAATCAGTGGCGGTTGCGATCGAGGCCGCCGGCCCGGCTCCTTCCACGGCGATGGGCTGAATATCCTTTGCGCCGTCGAATCGACGCCGTTTGTGGCACCACTCAATCGTGCCACAACCAATCCTTCGCCGGTCCAGAGCGGGTGTAAGATCCTCAAGCTGTGCCTTGCCGGGCGTCCCCCATGGCTGCGCGCCTCGTTCGAATCCACCTGCAGTGCAGATGAGCCAGAATGCCAACAAAGGCGGTGAAATCCCCCGTCTTCATGGCGATCACACCGCGGCCCTTTGTTGCACTTCACCCAAACTTGAACAGCACGCCGTAACCGCCGCGCGGATAACTCCACTTGATGTCACCGGTGGGTTCGGCGATCACACGGCAGGTGCCGCACTCAATGCAGCCATCGACGGTTATCTCAACTTGGCCGTTGTCGTTGAGTTCGTAGCATCGCGCGGGGCAGGCGTTCAAAAGCGCAAGTAGCTGTGGCGACGGCGTCGTGTGCGCGCGCACCGTGACGTGAGGGCGACCGACGTCGACAAGATAGCGGTTGTAGTACAGCTTGTCTTCGACGCGTACTGTAGGCTCGACATTCATGATTTGGTCTTCCGTTGCTGGACTTCACACTGTTGCCGGTCAGCGCCAGGCCCGGGTAAAACGACACGCATCGCCGAACAGACCTGTCCATGACCGCGCCTTGACGAAGGATTTCAAGGTCGCCTTCTCCTTCTCAACCTTCGGCGTTCCGTCGACACGTACGAAGTTCTGCAGCGCCTTGGAAATAAGCTGCGGATAGGTAAGGAAGAAGTTTTGCGAATGGGTGTGCATTAGCATCGGCATGTCCTTGTACTTCTTGAGATCTTTGATGACAAAGGACTCGTCCAGCATCTTCTTGTAGAGCGACAGATTTGTCGCGGTCATCGGCTCGCGGCGCGATTTGACCTGGGCGATTGCTTCGGCCGCGATGCGGCCTGAGGTCATCGCAAGATTGGAACCTTCGCGATGAATGGCATTGTTGAGCTGTGCCGCGTCCCCCACCACCACCCAGCCCTCGCCGTAGAGCTGCGGGATTGCCTTGTAGCCGCCTTCAGGAATGAGATGCGCCGCATATTCCTTGACTTCGGAACCTGCGATGAGCGGCGCCACGGACGGATGCTGCTTGAAGTGATCGAGCATACCGTAGGGCGTCTGGGCGGTGCGCTGGAAATCAGCGACGAGACAGCCTATGCCGAGCGAAATGCACTCCTTGTTGGCGTAGATGAAACCCATTCCGGTCATGCCGCGGGAAATCGTACCGGCCGCCTCGATCACAACGCCTTCGTCGTCCTTGAGGTTGAAACGCGCCTCGATAGTCTCGCGAGGCAAAAAGTGCATTTCCTTCACCGCGAGTGCCACATTGTCGGGTTTGGGCCGCGACCGCAGGCCCGCGCGCGTCCCGAGCAGGCCATTGACACCCTCGGCCAGCACGACGACGTCGGCGTGTATTTCGCCGTCGCGGCGATCTGTACGAACCCCGAGGATCCTCTCACGGTCGTCCCGCACGAGCTCGGTGACCGTCGTCTCGCACAGCACGGTCGCGCCGGCCTCCCGCACCTTCGAGGAGAACCATTTGTCAAACTGCGCGCGTATGATCGTGTATCTGTTCGGCCGCTCCTCGTTGAACTCATCCGAGCGGTAGTGCATGCCGACATGGGAGCGATCGTCCATAATCCAGAACCGCTGTTCGACCAGATGGCGCTCGAGCGGCGCCTCCTCGCGAAACTCGGGGATCAGCTTTTCCATCATGTCGGCATAGAGAATTGCGCCCTGCACATTCTTCGATCCCGGATATTCGCCTCGCTCGAGCTGCAGCACCTTCATACCGCGCTTGGCCATGGTCAACGCCGCTGCGTTTCCGGCCATACCGGCTCCGACCACGATCGCATCGAACCTCTCTTCGATCATCACAGCATCTCCTCTAGACCGCGAGCCGGGCGCGCGAATCCGGCAAAAGCCGGGCGCGAAATGCGGCCGTCAGCGACGGGAGCAACTGCATGGCATCGCTGACGATCGCGACATGGGCGAAGTCGAAGATCGGCGCGTTTTTGTCGGTATTGATGGCGACGATCAGGTCCGCCCCCTCCACGCCGACCCTGTGCTGGATCGCGCCGGAAATGCCGGCCGCAATATAGAGCTTTGGCCGAATGGTCTTGCCGGTCTGGCCGATCTGCCGGTCAGACGTCACCCATCCCTTCTGCACCAGGGGACGCGAGCAGCCATACTCGGCGCCAAGCAGAATTGCCAGCTCGCGCACGAGCCGAAAATTCTCGGGCGATCCCAGTCCTAAGCCGCCGGCGACTACGACATCGGCATAGGCTAGATTTGACGTTTCGGAATCGCGGTCGGGAATGAACGTCAGCACCTTCGTGACGATCTCGTCTTCAACAAGGCCAAGCGGATGGATGATGATACGAGCGGCATCGCGCACGACGCGCTCCGGCATCGGCATGACGCGCGGGCGGACGGTTGCCATCTGTGGACGATAGTTCAAGGTATAGATCGTGCACAGCAGCGAGCCGCCAAAGGTCGGACGCGTCGCCGCAAGCGAACCGTCGGCGTCGACGTCGAGCGCAGTGCAGTCGGCTGTGAGTCCCGTCGACAAGGTGGTCGCCACCGAACCTGCAAGATCGCGACCGAGTGTGGTCGCGCCTAACAACAGGATCTCAGGCTTGTAGGTGTTGACGAGTTCGGTTAGCGCTTTGGTATATGATTCGTTGCGGTAATCCGACAATACATTATCGCTCACGAGGTAAGCCAGATCGGCGCCATAGCAAAATGACTCCAGCGCGGCGTTACGCGTTGGCTGCCCCTCCGGACCGATAACGACCGCGGCGAGATTCACCTTCAGCCTGTCGGCAAGCCTGCGCCCTGCTCCCATGAGTTCCCAGGAGACCGGATGCACCTGGCCACGTTCCTGCTCGACGAAAACCCAGACATGCTTGTAGGCCTTAAAGTGCTCCGGCAGTTCCTTTTTGGCCGCCGCGCGGCCGGCCGCCGGCGCGGCTGTTTTGGTGACATTGCTCATGCTTTAAATCCCCTCAAGATGCGCGCGCCCGCGCCACAGGATTGGTTACTACTTCGGTTGGCTGGAGATCACTTTTGATCAGCAGATGGCTGGCTGCTCGGTGGTTTCGCTTGCTCGGCGCAGCGCGACCGCGCGGCGAGAGGCGTCGCACAGGGTGAACGTACCGGGCGGGCCAAGTTCCGAGATGGCCCCGAGACGGGTTTCTTGCGCGCGCTATTCGACAAGCGCCAGCGGAGCCGCCTGGCCGCTGCGGTCACTCTAATTGACTCTCTCCATGGCTGAGTACGCCGGTCCGCTTGCTGCGCAATAGCTGCACCTTGCTTTCGGCCCAGCGCTCCGCATCGGCCACGACGACTCGGTCGATCTTGCCACCGCACTTTCATGCGATGAGTGCTTGGCCGCCAGCGCCGCCGACCCGCAGGGGGCGTTTGCCTCTCTTCCTGGCGCATGTTGCTATCGGCTCTGCGGTGGCGGTTGATCTGTGCGTAAGTGGGCACCCGCCTGATTCGGACGATGATGTGCATACGTTTCGCGGTTGTGGCGCTGACTGGCGAGTTACCCATTGCCCCCCATCGCGGGCTCGATGGCAGTTTCAATCGCGTCAAAAGCCATTTGGGGTGGCACTGCACGAGCGTGAGCCAGGAGATGATGCCGCACAACTCGGCCGGCAGTAGACGTAACATGAAAGGCTTTCCTTCAAATCTCATCTCGAACGGCTACCATTTGTCTGCATCGATGACCGGATCGACCCAACAACAGCAAGTGTCGTACCAGTTGCAAAAAACAAGGAAGATCAGGCGAACGCAATGACTTAGGGGACGCTTGGAAGGGCTGCTAATCCCCAGGACACGACCACTCCGGACATGGGTCGGGAATACGACAGCGCTGCGCGAGCCATGGCTGCGGAGAGTTGATCTGGAAGAAGACGAAGGCTGCACGAGGGGTCATCACCACGCCACACTCGGTGACAAACCTCAGGAGCGCGAGATCACTTCAGCTCGCTCAACGGGACAAAGGCCGTCGGCCTGTCATGGTTTGCGACGGCATCCTTCAAAACCTTGAATACCCGCTGGTCGATTGGCGACGATGCCGCGAAGTCGGCATAGGCCTGCTCCAGTATCGCTTTGCAACGATCTCTGATGTCCGGCTCTGCGGCACCGGCGAATTGCTCTTTGGCAAGATATTGTCCCATGCGCTTTAGGATGTGAAGGCGCGCGATATTGACGATTCCGGGGTCGTACTCGACGCCTAGCAGTGAAAAAAACTCTTCCGCGGACGAGGCTTTGTTGAGCCGATCCAGGATACCGGCTGCTGGGTGCGAGTTACTCATCGAAAACTCCCTTTGAATTGGCACGTGGACGGTCGGCGAGAACGCGGCATCGCCTGGTGATCCTGCTGCAGCCAACCTCGCGCGACCATGCTGAGGCAGGCCGTCGTGGCCGCCGATGAACGATGCCCGATACCGTCCTCGCGGCGCTTGGTTTTCGAATGGCCTGTCCAGACCTTGCTGGGCACGCCTCTTCACGCGGGCTGGGACGACAAGTATCCGCACACATCGCGCCAGATCGCCGCTACTGTTTCGCGCTCGACCGGCTCCTTGTGCTCTATGGCATGCTTGCGGACTTGCTTCAGGATCTGTCTGGCTTGGTCGGCGCTGGCGTCGAGCTGCAATTCGTTAAGCAACGCGGTGATCGCCGAGAGGCCGGAATGCTTGCCGATCACAAAACTGTTGCGGCGTCCAAGCAGAACCGGATCAAGCGACTGGTAGGTACGTTGATCCTTTAAAAGGCCATCCACATGAATGCCCGATTCATGCGTAAAAACATGCTTTCCGACGATGGCTTTGTTCAGAGGAATTGCACGTGCGGCTGCCGCTGCAACCACTGCGGCGACGTTCTTGAGCTCCGGCAGTATGATGCCGGTCTCGTGCCTGTAGAGCTGCTTGAGCGCGACCGCGACTTCCTCGAGCGGTGCATTTCCAGCCCGCTCGCCGAGGCCGATAACGGTTACCGAGGCGTGGCTCGCGCCGGCCTTGATTGCGGAGAGCGTGTTGGCGGTTGCGAGGCCGAGATCGTCGTGACCATGAAACTCGAGTTCGAGATCTGTGGTCGCCCGCAAATTTCCGACCAGCGCGGAGGTTGTGTCCGGGTCGAGCACACTGAGCGTATCCGCAATACGGAAGCGACGCGCTCCCGCCGTTTTTGCCGCGGCTATCAGTCTTATGAGGAAGTCGATGTCGGCGCGGGAGGAGTCCTCGCCGCCGACGGCAACCTCAAGTCCCCGCTCACGTGCATAACCTACCACTCGCTTGACTTGTTCCAGCGCCAGATCGCGGCGACCGCCAAGCTTGGCCGCGACCTGGATATCAGAACTCGGGATCGACACATTGACCATGGACACCTTCGCTTCGATCGCCGCGTCGATGTCGGCTTCGCGCATCCGGCACCAGCCTATGGTGGTCAGCGGAAGTTCTGCTTCGACGATTGCGCGGATGGCGATGATCTCCTCGTTGCCCATCGCGGGCGTTCCCGCCTCGATCTCCGTCACGCCGGCCCGCGCCAGCGCCTGCGCGATCGCCAGCTTTTCCCCTGTGGTGAACGCAACGCCAGGCGCCTGCTCGCCGTCGCGTAACGTCGTGTCGTTGAGCACGGTCGGCTTGGCGCTCGCTTGCTCGGACCAAGCCGGTTTGGCGGTCTTGGTGGCGGCCATCATGAAAGGGCTCCCTATTGCTTTCGACCCGATACGCTTCAGCAACCCCCATGCCAGCCCGCCATCTTTGGCAACCCGTTGAAAAAGATACGCTCTCTTCCTCGGCCAGCTTCCCTTCGCAAATGGATTGTCGCAAACGCGACAGGCTTATGAAGCGGACGCCTCAGCTTGCCTCTTGCAACGCCGAGCTCAAATGTTAGCTTGATCGCCGAACGCCGGGGGCAGGATTGTCGCCGTGCACCTGTGGCCCGGCACCGCCTTAGACCCATGGTCGCGCGCGCATCGAGACGGCGTTAGCCGCGCCCTCCAGCTCCTGGCGAACTCGCCAAAGCCCACGCGGGGTCCTAGCTGACTTGAGCGATCGAGCCTTGCAACAGCTTAAATGGGCCAGTCGACGCCGCTGACCGGGCGAGCCGCCTGCAACAGAACGTCGCGCCGCCGTTCTGCCATCCGGCTCTCGCCGCTTTCTTCGCCGAAGCAGAGATTGAAGTCGTTACATTGCGTGCAAACGGGCGTTGTGCACATGACGAGGCCTTCATCCTCGCAGAGCGAGCGGTAGAAGAAGCGCTTCCAGCGCATATTGTTGTTGTTGCGCGCGGCGAGCAGCGCGAAGTGGCGGCTTAGCAGCCGAGAGAGTTCGTCACGATTGCGTAATCCGAGATCTTCCCACAAGTGGTCTGGCTCTATGGCGCGGCGTGCAATCATCGCGGCCAGCCAACCCCCGATACGTCCTTCCGTTGAGCGGTGCTTGAGCAAGAGATCGCGCACCATTGCGATTTCGTCGTTCTCATCGCACTTGAAAGCCAGGAGCTGCTCCGAAATCTTGACCCCGACAGATGGAAAATAGTTCTCTAGCAGGGCCGACAGCTCGTGGCCGGACAGGCCAGCCTTCTCGGGAAGCGGGCCACCATCCATCGAGGCGGCCGCCAGAATTGACGCAAGGACATGGCAATCGAAATTGCTGTCGGTCGTAATGTCGGCCTCTTCAGGAGGCACACCAGTGAGCGCTCGGTAGGTCGCAATTCCTCTTTGCACCTCGCTGCCCGCGTCGGCGCAAGCAGCCCTAAACGGATGGAAGTTCGCTTCGAGCATGAATCCCTTTTCAGCGATCACGTTGGCACCGTCCCATTCCAGCTGACCGGGTGATTGTCAGAATGCCGGTCTCCCCGGATGGGGGGTGAGGGAGACCGGCATCCGTCGCGCGCCTTCACAAGGCCGCGACCCGCGACCTTAAGAGGCCGCGAGCTCGGCGGCGGTCTTGCCGATGATGGATTCGTCGACGGGCTTCATTATGCCATGCTCCATCAGCATGTCCTCGAGCTCGTCCATGGAGATCGGGGTCGGAATGATGCCTTTGCCGCCATTGTTGTGAACCTTGGTCGCAAGATTGCGATAGTGATCGGCCTGCTTCGACTCGGGCGCGTACTCCAGCACCGTCATGCGGCGCAACTCGGCATGCTGCACCACATTGTCGCGCGGCACAAAGTAGATCAGCTGAGTGCCCAGCTTCTTGGCCAGCGCCTCCGCCAATTCCAGCTCTTTGTCGGTCTGCCGCTCGTTGCAGATCAGGCCGCCCAGCCGCACGCCACCAGAATTGGCGTATTTCAGGATGCCTTTGGAGATATTATTTGCGGCATACATTGCCATCATTTCTCCAGACATGACGATATAGATCTCCTGCGCCTTGTTTTCCCGGATTGGCATCGCAAAGCCACCGCAAACGACGTCGCCGAGCACGTCGTAGGAGACATAGTCAATGTCCTCATAGGCGCCGTTCTCCTCCAGGAAATTGATCGAGGTGATGACGCCGCGGCCGGCGCAGCCGACACCCGGCTCAGGACCGCCGGACTCAACGCAGCGGATGTCCTTGTAGCCAACCTTCATCACGTCCTCGAGTTCGAGGTCCTCGACGCTGCCGGCGCTCGCAGCAAGGCTCAAAATCGTGTCCTGCGCCTTGGCGTGCAGGATCAGGCGGGTCGAGTCCGCTTTAGGATCGCATCCCACGATCAGGATTTTCTGACCCATCTCGGCCAGTGCCGCCAACGTATTCTGGGAAGTGGTCGACTTGCCGATGCCGCCCTTTCCGTAGAACGCGATTTGTCTCAGTGAAGACATGTTGTTCTCCATCAACCGATTTGCCAAAAGTTTGCCGCGCTTCCTGCACGCGAGCTTGTTTCTCTCTCAGAAACGGGGCACACGGGTTCAAGGGAAGGAGCGCATCGCTCGTCTTACGCGTCGGCGTGCACTCAGCCCTCACTCAGTGTTGCTGCCGCTTAATAGCAACCGTCATGCCAACACTGTCCGCGCTCATTAAGCTTCTGATTGCATTCTATAAAGCCAACAAGCCGTTGAATAACCTCGAAGTGTTTTGCACCGGACAGGATCCGCTCGGCTGTCAGAAAACGAACACCGGCCCTAACCCATCATGCTGGAAAACGGCAGCTTGGCATGACCAGATCCAATGCTCTCAACTGGAACGGGACTTGCTCCTCTTCTTGCAAGCCGGTGGTCGGCAATTTGGGCAGAGCGAGATGAGAGGTCGAGGTCGGCATCTCTAAGGCACGTGGCCGGCGATGGGGTTCGTGGTCGATGATGCGCGGTCAATTTTGCGGCTGACCTACCAATTGATCCAACTGATCAGAACGCCGCGCCTGAGCCTAAAGGCAGCAAGAAGCGCCATACAAGGGGTGCCTCGGATCGAAACTAGCTGCGGTCCTGCTCCGCGCTTCGTTTGCGAGACATGAAGGCCAATTCTCGTCGATGAGTTAGTTGTCCAACGAAGCGTCAAGGCGGGGCGCAAGCACGGTACGGTGCTCAAGCGCTGATGTGTGATCGTTTGCACGAGCGTCAAATGCGCTCTTCGACATAGCGGAACCGCCGCCGATCGTTCAGCTCAGCGTACCCACATAGGCATACCATGGCGACAATCCTCTTTTATCAAAAGCCCGGCTGCGTCACCAATGCACGTCAGATGCTGGCGCTGAAAGCCGCTGGCCATGACGTGATAGCCAAGGATATATTGAAGGAGCCGTGGGCTGCGGAGGAATTGCGACACTTCTTCGGCAAGACGCCGATCGCATCCTGGTTCAACCGAGCCGCGCCTCGTATCAAGTCAGGCGAAGTTAATCCTGACGCAATCGACGCGGCGAGTGCACTTGCGTTGATGCTGGCAGATCCGCTCCTGATCAGACGTCCGCTGATCGCCGTCGATGGTGCAAGATGCGCCGGATTCGATCATGAAGCCGTGCTGTCGTTGCTTGGCCTGGACACGCAAGATGACCTTGAGGGATGCTCGCATGAACAACAGGGCACGCACTGCCCCCAGATGTGAGGATACGATCGATCATACGACTGCGGCTGCCAACCAATGCGGACAATGATCCTCCCTTGCCGGCTTTGTCAGGATGGGCGACGGCATGTTCGGCGAGAACACCAACGTGCGTGGCTCTTCGTAACCAGCGGCGCTCAGATTGCTCGGTTTAAGACATGTTCGTCGCCTGCGGTGTAGGAAACCACCGCAGTTCGATCGCGTTTGTCGCACAAGATTCCTGCAGCCTGGATTTGATCAGAGCTTTGAGCCGAGACACGGTTATCGAATAGATTCGGCTCAGACAGAACATTGAACTGAATAAACGGTCCAAACAGAACCACGGAGCTTCGCGGTCGTGATCCTTATGCAACGTGGCTGCATAATTGCGCTACGTGCGCTGCCAATTTGATCAGCATCAAATCATTCGCCGTCTCCCATGTGTGACAGAGATCTCGCGCGACTCTTCGCGCGGACTTTGGAATGGAGAATTCGATGAGGATCAAAACAATTCTGACGACGACATCGCTGCTCGCACTCGCGAGCTCGTTGGCCAGCATGTCGGTTCAGGCCGCTGACCTGGCGCAGGCCCCTATCTACTACAAAGCCCCCCCAATCGAACCCTTCAATCCCTGGATGATCCGCCTGCGCGTTCTTGGCGTTTTGCCGGATACCGCTGGCAGCTCCGTCAACGTCGCCGGGGCGCCGCCGCTATCCTCGCCCGCTTCTGGGCTATCGATCAGCGACCAAGCGGTACCGGAGCTCGATATCACCTACTTCTTCACAAGAAACGTTGCCGCCGAACTCATTCTCGGTGCGAGCCGCCATCACATCAGCGGCACAGGTACGCTAAATGGACTAGATATCGGCAAGGCTTGGCTGTTGCCGCCAACGCTGACTCTGCAATATCACTTCACCGATTTTGGCCCACTCAAGCCTTACATCGGCGCGGGCATCAACTACACCGTATTCTTCAACCAATCGGCTGCCAATAAGTCGCTCGCCGGCCTTGCCGTGACGGATTTGCACATCGCCAACCAGTTCGGCGCCGCAGTCCAATTCGGCTTCGATTATATGCTTGACCGCCATTGGGGCCTCAACTTCGACGTGAAGAAGTTGTGGTTGCGGCCGGATTATTCGGCGACCGTGAACAATGCGATTGCCGTCACCGGCCGCGCCAATATCGACCCATGGCTCGTCAGCGGTGGCATCACCTACAAGTTCTGAGGCTGGACACACGCTTCAATGAACTTCCCGGACGCGCCGGGTCGTCGGACGCGTCTCTCCGTTATAGTACAGTGCAAACGCGAGCGAGATGATGTGTAAAGACACATCGTCTCGCCGGTGACCAGGAGCCATTCCCAGCATTGCGTTCGCTGTCCGTCACGGATGTGTCGGTAAGTGGTGGAAAACAAGAAAACCGAGCCACTAGCGATCAACAGGTCTCCTGCTCGTGTTTCTCGGCAGAAGTAGCAGAAGCGGCCGCCTGCTTATCGGAGCTTAGAATTCAAGGCGGTCGCCGCCTGTGTGAGAACGACCGCGCTTGCAAGAGACTTGAGCTCGGGGCTCATCGGCCCCCATCATGAGTAGAATCCGATCAAGGCTTACCTCTCAGCGCATGTTCTTGAAACCGAAGCCATAGCGACAAGTAAGCAGCCCTGTGTTGGGTGCGTACTGGAAGCATTAGGGCACCCGGTCATTGTCGAACGTTCCGGGATGCCAGCTATTTGGCGGATAGGCCATCGATGTTTGATACAAAGGGCGAGCGGCGCTCAAGCGACACCTTTAGCTTCGCCTCAGCACCATCACCAGGCGATCGACACGTTTGCCCTGCTTGAGATGAGAGTCTACGATTTCATCAACGTCCTCGGGCGTGGTGGCGCGATACCAGATTCCGTCTGGATAGACGACCATCAAAGGACCGGAGTTACAAAAGCCAAGGCAGCCCGTCACCGTGAAGCCGACATCAGTGAGGCCTTGCGCTTCGATCGCCTTGCCCATCCGATCCCAGAGGGCCTGCGCCCCAGAGGCGCCGCAACTGCCGTGTGGATGATTTTGCGGACGCTGCGTGTTGCAGGCAAAGACATGATGCCTATAGAGTTGAGGAAGCTCGAATTCGGTTTCTGCGTGCATGCGCCTATCCTGATATCAACGGCCTCCATCGTCTGAAAAGAGACAAGATCCGAGCGCATCCGTCCCGAACAACCTGCTCTTCAGTCGAACGCCGCATCGACCAATTGATCCTGTTAATTCTTACTCCAGCTTGCGAAAGCGGGGCAACATACCGACGATGATCGCTGACGATCAGCGATACTCGGCATCTAGAATAGCCTCCTTGATCAGTTTCAACCTCGCGGGTGTCTCCTTCCGCATTACTTGCGCAACCATCCAACTTCTCCAAGCAAGTTCCGCACCAGATGCGTAGCGCTCATTTCGTCAGCGATCTCATTCTTCGCTCCGGCGCGACTGACAATTATGCCGAGGTCGCAACAATGTCGCCCTCCCCTGTTCCCTTCGTGACATATGGCGCATCGCGTTTGACACTCTCCCGCTTCAGCATTTCGCGTTGCGCAGTTCGTACGCACAATAGCCGGACCACGCCAACGCGCCAGTTCGCGCATTCGACCTTGGCCGCCGCCACCGGCTGACTATGGTGCGGCACTCGCTAAGGGCATCGCATGAACGGAAGCTTGGCATTGCAATTGCTACGCCCGCCTCGGCGGTCGTCCAAGAATTGTGACACAGGATCGTCATTCCTCCAGACCAAACGGTCCTGTCAGTCTGGGTCCCCCCATTTCAACCAGCCCAGACGATGCCCTCGGCGTAACCGCCGAGGGCATTTTCCTTCTTAAAGACATCGTATCCAGCAGCGGCAATGGCCTGCTGGCTCGATTTGGTGCGCTAGCGCCAAAGCAGCTCTTAGGTGCCGCGAAGGTCGCGGTCGCACGAGGCTCGTCTGTTCGCCTCTCAACTTCATAAGCATTGACGCGCGTCCGCATCAGCACTCACTGGCGCGATGGAATTATTCGGCGATAACGCGCCGGAGACAACTTGAGCAACAGCCAAAGTGAGACGCCCGTTAATCGGGATGGATCGTTATGTCCATGGTTTCGTCGCTGTCCTCGAACGGGTCGGAAAACCGGTCATCCTCAAGTAGCTTGATGCCACACAGGCAGACGTCACCTTCGAGGACGGCGAGTGCGACCGGCTCAAGTGTTTGTCCAGTGCAGGGACCATCGATGCACAGCCCAGTGTCGATCTCAAATCTCGCACCGTGCCGTGCGCATCTGAGAAAGGAGCGATCGGAGGAGAAGAACTCACCGGAGCCGATGTTGAGCCATAAGCTGTCATGCGGACAACGATTGACGTACCCTAGATAGTCGTCGTCAAAAGTGCGAACCACAACAATTGGAAACGGCCGGCTCTCGCCGCTGTCGTCTACCTGCGACAAGCTAAAGGCCCTGGCGCCACAGCGCTCGATGGCATCGGCCGGACAGACGGCGAACACCTCGATCTGATCACACATCGGGCCGACTATCCCTTTGCTTATCCAGGCCTCGCAGCTTTCTGCTTGAAAGCTTCGACAGAAGCCCGGGCCAGCCGAAAAACGCCGCGACCACGAGCGAGCGGCCGATAGGTCGAGCCGGCATGGGTATTGAGGACATCAAACCATTGGTTCGGCGTGAGCTTCGCCGGGCGCTCGCTGATTTGGATCACTCTCCCGTTCGGAGCGAAGCGGACGTGAATGATGACCTGTTGGGAAGTCATGGTAACCCCTATTTGGCCGACTTTAATGACCCGAGCCGAAACTGAGGATCTCTGTTGTGACATGCTCTGTTTCCGGCAGTTTGGCGTGGCCTCGAACCGCGGCTCGCTACTTTCGAGCAGGTCTTCTTCGTGCTCACGGCCCCCCTCGGTCGCCCCGCTCATCTCGCGCGACGTCGCAAAGTAGAATCATCGCCATTCAATCGTCGTCTTTCGATGTGGTGGATGACGCGCATCTCAGTAGATCGCTGCCCCTGCGCCCACGTTGATCGATGCATCTTTCACGGCCTCGACAATGAACTCGATCTTGTCGTTCGTGAGATGGGTGTGAAACGGCAGCGCCAGGGCGCGATCGGCGATCTTTTCGGAAACCAGGAAATCGCCGCGTCGATAGCCGAGCTCGAAGTAGTGGCGTTGCAAGTGCAGCGGATGGCTATAGGCGACGGCTTCAATTTGGGCAACGCGCAGATCATCGACGATGGCATCGCGGCCGGACCGCGTGAAGCGTGTTCCGAGATGGACGAGATAGAGCAACCAATTCACCTCGGTCACATGGGGACCAACATAAGGCGGCTTGATGCCCTCAAATGATTGCATATGCGCGTTGTAGAGCTGCTCCACCAGCCGACGACGCTCCAGGATTTCATCGAGACGCTTGAGCTGCACCAGCCCCAAGGCTGCCGTGAGATCGCTCATGCCGGCTTGGTATGGTGCTGCGGCACCGACGATAACGGAGGAGCGTTCGTCCAGGCGGTGGGCGCGATAGCGACGCAAGCCAACCGCGACGTCGATATCGTCCGTTACCACCATTGCGCCTTCGCCACAACTTAGGGCCAAGGGCTGGGCAAAGTCGAAGACCGCCAGGTCGCCAAACCGGCCGACGAGCTCGCCCTTGTAGCGCGATCCGATTGCTTCGGTGGAATCCTCTAGAAGCGCCAGATGATGGCGCTGCGCGATCGCCCGCAGTTCCGACCACGGCGCGGGATGGCCGTTGGGATTGCCGGCGACAATCGCCCGCGTGTGGGCCGTGATGCGCTCTTCGGCTTTATCTGGGACCAAAGTTCCCGACCAATAGTCGATGTCGGCAAATACCGCCCGTGCGCCCGCAAGACCGATCGCATGGATCGTCTCGCGGAGGGAATAGGGCGAAGCGATGACTTCCTGCCCTGGCCCGATGCCGAGCGCCTTGAGCGCAAGCAGCAGCCCCATGGTGCCGCTCGAGACCGCAACGGCATATTTGCGGCCAAGATAGGCTGCAAAAGCGTGCTCGAACGCCTCAGTGGCCCACCCATTGGAGATCTGCGGCGAGCACAGAACCGTTTCCACGGCGGAGAGCTCGGCGAAGGTGATATCGGGATCGGACAATGGAATGAAGGACGTATTTGCCTCCATCCTGTCCGCACCATCAAGCCGATGCGCTGCCAGTTCAATCTTGCTCACCGCGCAACATTCCTTCTTGCCAACACGATGCCGATCGCCCGCTTCGGATCGGCCGTAATCTGCACGCAGTGATCCGACCCGTCGAGCAAATGCAGGTCGAAACGAGGAAACCGCCTGAACGGCTGATCCGTCACATCCGACGCATCGCAGCGAACGCATGCAAGCTGCGGAAAGCGGCGCCGCAGCTCGACAAGGGGGCCCGTGTCCGCGCCATCGACAGCAAGCAGCCGTTCGATTTCAATCAATTCCTCCGCAGTAAGCGCCATCATGGCTCCTCTAGGACTCCCCAAGGTGGTCGTCATTGCCAGAACAGGCGCTCCGGGTCCGAGTTCAACTCATCGATTGCTGAAGTCAAGCGGTGGTAAAGGCTGTAAAATTCCCAGATCCCTTGCACGTGGTTCTTGCAAAACAGCTTCCAGACGCCACTCACGGCGTCGTAAAGAATCAGCGCGACATCAATGAGACCACCATCCTGGTCGATATTGCGCGAGCAACAGGGACTCTCGACCAGATAGCCACCCCTCACTGGCGTCACGTTCGGCGAGACATACAGATATCGCTTGCGCGAGCTCAATCCGCGCTCGATTCGCTTGCGATCGAGCTCGTTTGGGTGAGGAACCAACCCGGTCTTTACCTTCCTCATCAGCGCGGCAGTCATCGCGAAAGCCCCCCTTCAGAGCACCGTGATTTCTTCTTCAAAACAGCCAATGAGCCGTTGCACACCAAAATCGACCGTATAGATCGGCACGTCGGCTTCGGTATGGATAGCGACCCTGACGATCTCGCCGGCTGCTCCGGCGCCGAGCACGATCCCGTCGGGTTCCGTATTGGGAAAAGAGCCATCGTTGATGAGGTCGACCGCCGCTTTAACGCGTTGGCCCCGCCGATATTTCGGAAAGCGGCCCTCAGTCATGACACAGCCTCTTCCGGCAATGGCAACTCATCGATCTCCTCGTACGCGTCCACCGACTCAAGCTCCTTTCGCTTCATGCCAACGCGGTAGCCACGTTCGATAAACTCGACGCCGTAGATGTAGAATTGCTGCAGGAACGTTCCGATCGAAACGACGTAACCCACCTCTCCCTTCCTGACCAAAACCTCACCAATCTCTTTGCCGGGAAAGGTTCCATCATTACGGATTGTGCGATTGGCACGCACCTTTTCGCTAAAGCTGAAGACAGGCGGCCCGCTGAGCTCGACGACGTCGCTATCGCGAACGATTTTATTCATGCAGCGCTCCCTCATGGACACGCAGGGCCGCTGCTGTACCAGCGCAAGCGAGGTCCTGCATCGATTTGTCCTCGTTCTCAAAGACATCTGATCGATTCACCAGCGGCAATTCCGCACGCCATTTCAAGGCGGACATGCCGGTCAAGACCGCGCTGCGGAGCAGTTAGTACCCTCGGCAACAGTCCCTGCATATTCTCGAACCGCGCGGAGGCGTTCGGGTTGTTCACCATGGCTAACGGCCACTCATTGTGGACACTCTTGCCAAAATGTGGCGGCACTCGACCTCCGCATCGCTCAACAATCGGTCGATAAACTGCGGCGCGCAACGGCGCGATCAACTTCATTGTCCTGGCCGGCCAGCATCGGCGTCGTTCCCTCGCCACAAGCGAAGATCCGGGCCCAGACGGCGAGGCTGCGATGGGGCTCGCTTCGCAGTCGCAGGCGCGTGGGCGCATTCCTGAGCACGGTTCGCATCATCAAGCGGCGGCAATCCGTTCACGGGGCTCACCCTTTAGGCTGGCGCCTGGTAGCGCGCCAAGGATGTGTCAACGACGCAGGTATTGTCGACCGGACAGGCGGCGACACATTGTGGCTCGTCGAAATAGCCAATGCATTCGGTACATTTTGCCGGCTCAATGATGAAGCTCCCCGCCTTCTCAGAAATTGCAACGTTCGGGCACAAGGGTTCACAGGCTGAGCAGCTCGTACACCGCGAAGCAATGATCTTGAATGGCACATCCCCTCCTACGCCGCAGAGATCACGGCTCCCTGCCGAATCGACGCGTCGCCGCGCTTCGCGTGCTGGATCTCACCGCTTTTCACCCGGCCGAGATAGGACCGGAACCAGGAGATCGCCGACTTCTCGAACAACTCATGCGCGTATTGATCAACCGGCTCGATTCCGGCCTTGATCAGATTGCTTTTCGGACTGCCGCCGATTTTGGCCACGAACACCGCATGGCAGTCATTGATGCCGCGAACGATGGTCGAAAGCCTATCCTCATCCCCATCACCACCTTGGCAGTAGACGTCCACGCGGCGGTGGCCGACGAATTTTGCGCCGGATGTGGAAAGTTCGTAGACTTGGAATTCCCTCGCATGTCCAAAGTGCTCGTTGATCAGCCCGGCGCCTTTGGTTGCGACTGCCACCAGAAGCGTGATCTCGCTCACCTCTCCGGCCAATTCACCGAGCTCCTCTTTGCTGGCCGCAGCCTTGGCTGCACGCTCATCCTCTACCCGGTCCTGGTAAGCCTTGCGCATCTTGAGGTCGTATTTGACGTCCATCTTCATGACTTGGTCGGTCGTAAACTCTGCGCTGCGATCTTCTCCGAGTAGACCCACGGCATCGGCACGGCACTGACGGCAGTGACGCATCATGTTTATCTCCCCTTCGCAAGCATCTTGCAGCGCCTTCAATTCCTGCGCTGTCGGCCCGCGCTGACCATTGAGGCCGAACACTGTGCCGTATTCGGGTGCAGAGATCAGCGGCATGATATTGTGGAGGAAGGCGCCGCGCGACTTCACCGCCTTGTTTACTTCGACCAAGTGATCGTCGTTGATATGCGGGATCATCACAGAGTTGACCTTACACAGTATCCCCCGTTCGCTAAGCATCTCCAGGCCTAGCAGCTGACGATCGGCAAGTACCCTTGCCGCGTCGAGGCCGGTATAGCGCCTGTGGTTGAAGAAGACCCAGGGATAGATCTTGGCGCCGATTTCGGGATCGATCATGTTGATGGTGATCGTGACATGGGCAATCTTGGACTTGGCGATGACGTCAACATAATCTGGCAGGCTCAGCCCATTGGTTGATAGACACAGCTTGATGTCCGGAACCGCTTTGGCGACAAGTTCGAACGTCTTGAACGTCTTTTCAGGATTGGCCAGCGGATCGCCGGGACCGGCGATGCCAAGCACGGTCATCTGGGGGATAGTGGCCGCGACCGCAAGCGCTCTCTTCACCGCCTGCTCCGGCGTGAGCTTCTCGCTCACCACGCCCGGACGTGATTCGTTGGCGCAGTCGTATTTGCGGTTGCAGTAGTTGCACTGGATGTTGCAGGCTGGCGCTACTGCGACGTGCATGCGGGCGTAATGATGATGCGCCTCTTCGCTGTAGCAGGGATGGTTCTTCACTTTTTCCCAGATCTCGGTCGGCAGATCGTCTCGCCCCGCCCGCGAGCCGCAACTCGCCTGCCCGGAGTTGGACGAGGTGCGGCAGCCCTTATGCTCAGCGGCCGGCTGCACAATCTTGCTGGCACCTACCGCAGCTTTGGCACATTTTCCGCGCCCGACGACCGCGTTCATCTCCCATGTCTCCCTGCAGGCAATCATCGACTTCCCAGGACCAGCCCCGAGAGAGCCTCAGCAAGAGCAGTAGCAACTCACATGCCATGGTAGGTCGACGCAATTGCAGCATGCGCCAAACGGTTAGCTAGAACATCAACGCTAACGGATGCAAGAACAGCAACGATGCGCGTGTTTGAAAGGCAACAATTACGTCGTATTTCTGCCGCCGAGCTCCACGGCGGTGCATTCATTCAAACTCCAAGCATGCGCGTCGGCCCTGATGCGATGCGGCATCTCACAATAGGCCGATGCAAGCTGGCGATGCGGCTTTGCAACGTGCTAATGGGTGAGTAGTATCTCGACTGCGCGAGGCAATCCAATCGCAAGCGGCGTCAGGCCCTGCTCGCGCAGAAAGCGAAACTCATTGCGTGAGAGGGCATCTAGATCAACGATCGCATAGTGGTTTCCGGCTGAACGCTTGATGATTTGCCGGGCGTAGCTACGCAACAGCTGGTCGTTGAACCGACAGCCGATGAAGAGAAAGCTCTGTCCGATCCGCCTTTCCTTGATGATGTCCGGAATCGGTGTCTGGATATCGATTTCGGTCAGCACCTCGACATAGTCAGCGTCGGAGATCAGGAAGTTCTTTGCCGGCTGCACACCGCCATGCGGCTTGTACAGCACCGTCGCCCAGCCGTCCGCCACGACACCGTCGACCTGGCGGCCAACCGGGTCGTAAAAACGATACCAACGATTCTCGCCAATGCTGGCGCGGGTGATACCCTGAACTTCGCCCCATCCCTCGCACTTTTCCAACGCCCCGCGCATCGCGCTATCATACCATGTGTCGACTATGATGGGCAGCGACAGAGACGCAAGATGATCGTGCAAGGCCGTCGGCTCAACCGGCCGAGCGAAGGCCTGCGCCATCAATGCCGTCACGGTGGAGCGATGTTTGCTGATTTCGATGTGCTGCGCCGCGGCCCATGCATTGCCCTTGGCCCGCCGCGGCAGTGCAACCTTGCTGGCGAAGAAAGCAGATAACGCCTCGGGTGTCGTCGGCACATCGGGTCTGGACAGTTCGGCAAGGCCAGGACCGATATAGGGAACAATGCTAGCGGCCCTCAGCCCGGCAGCGACGTCCGCGAGAATGGCCTTAGCATCGGTCGCGTTGACAAAATCGATCTGCACGGGCGCATTCACGGGTCGTCACCGTTTTCGCCTCGTTTCTTGGCATTGATTGTTACCGGCAAGCGCGTATCGCTCGCCATCTGCGGCAAATCGAGCACCCAGCCATTGGCTATTTTTATCCAGCCGCCCCATAGCGTCTCGTGCTCGGATTCCACGATCGGCTCTTCAAGATCCTTTTTCGGCACATAGATCGATAGGCCCGCGTCCGGAGCGCGGCGGATCATGATCTTCACGAGCTCGACTCCGTCGACTGCCGCGCATAGCTGGCCAGACTGGCCGATCCCCGCAAATTGGCGCGCAGGCGAGCCACGATGTCCGATAGTACGCACACGACCTCATCGACCTCCTCAACAGAGGTTTCACGCGACAGAGAAAAGCGCACCGCGCCGCGTATGCTCCGCGCCGGCACCTGCATGGCGCGTAGAACATGCGATGGCTCCATTGAGCCGGACCTGCAGGCTGCCCCCAGCGACACGGCAATACCCGCACGATTGAGATGATGGACGATTGCTTCGCCTTCAAGATCATCGAACACGATATTGGCCGTGTTCGATAGCCGGTTGCCAGCATCGCCGAGCACCGCGCACTCGCCATTGTGCAAAATCCCCTGCTCCAGGCGGTCGCGCAACGCTGCAATGCGAACACGCTCCGGCTCGAGCCGCTCCACCGCCAGCTCCGCAGCTTTTCCAAGACCAACGATGCCGGGGATATTCTCAGTACCGCCGCGGCGCCGACGTTCCTGTGATCCACCCCAGATCAGCGGCCGGAATTTTGTCCCTTTGCGCAGATAGAGCGCGCCAATCCCTTTTGGGCCATGCAGCTTGTGCGCTGAAAGCGACAGCATATCGATCGCACTGTCCTTCAGGTCGACGCGTACCTTACCGACGGCCTGGACCGCATCTGTGTGAAACAGCGCGCCTGCCTCACGGGTCAGGCCGGCCAGAAACTCCACAGGAAAAATCGTACCGGTCTCGTTATTGGCCCACATCGTCGAGACGATCGCCGTGCGGGGCCCGAGCGCGCAGCGAAACGCCTGGATGTCGAGCCGGCCGCGGGAATCTACCGGCACAATATGTATCTTGACGCCTTTCGGCGCCAATTGCTCGATCAGCGAAAGGATGGCGGAGTGCTCAACCGAGGTGGTGACGATCTCGTCACGGCCTTCCTGGCTCGCAAGCGCCGAGAGGATGGCGGCATTATTTGCTTCGGTCCCACCGGAGGTAAAAACGATCTCATGATCGTGCGCATTCCCCAACAGATCCTGCAAGCTACGGCGCGCCTGCTTCAGCGCGATTGCGGCCTCGCCGCCAAAGGCGTGGCCGGATGAGGCATTGCCGAATCGCTCGGTGAAGTAAGGCAACATTGCTTGCACGACGGACGGATCGGTCCGCGTCGTGGCGTTGTTATCGAGATAAATCGGCACCTGCCCCCCTCAATCTCATGCCTTGGCTGCGGCAGCAGCCGGGACGAAGCGGACGAATCCGCCGAGCCTCTCGACAAGCCACGCCTGAATGCCTTCCAGCACCCCGCTCGAAAGCTCGCACAATGCGCGGGCACCAAGGCTGACCATGATCCTGCTGCCACCGATCCCGATCAGTCGACTGCTGCCGCCGCGTTGCAGAATGGGTCGGATCTCCTCGAGCACGGCGCGAATGCGCAGCTCTCGGCCTTGCGCGACGGCCTGCAATCGCCTGAGTTGCTCTGATTCGGCCAGCATGCTTGATGTCTCTTCCATATCAGGTGAACGATTTTCCGCAGGAGCAGCTCGAGGTGGCGTTCGGGTTGTGAAAGGTAAAGCCTGGGCTCTCCAGCGCCATCACGAAGTCGATGGTTGTTCCGACCAGATGTTGATGGCTCCTGTTGTCGACAAACACCTTCAGGTCACCGCACTCGATCACTTTGTCGTCGGGCTTCGGTTCCTCGGCCAGTCCCATCGTGTATTTGAACCCGTTGCAGCCGCCTGCTTCGACCATAATACGCAGGCCGCTTGCTGGCTGGGTCGATGATGAAATCGCACTCTTGACCGCGTTCACCGCGCTGTCCGTCAGGTTGATCATGGCTAATCCTTCATCTGCTTAGGACTGTCCGCTTATGGCAAGTCATGTGCCAGCGTTCAGGGGGTTGATGATGCTAGCCTTTTCGGATCGTGCCTGTTTGCTTTGGAACTCGTGTCGAATTCCCGACAAAGCTGCTTGAGCCAGTCGGAGCCGATTTACGGTTTCCTTCCGAGCTACGCCGCAGACCGCTGCGCAGGGGCGGCAAGCAATTTGCATTGCATCTCGCACCGGCCAGAGCGTCGGTGAAACGCTTAGATCGAGGACAACTTTAATGACCGCAATCGAGAACACCGCACTCGGCAGACTTGAGAAGGAGGGACGGCTGCTCAATGCCGTATTCAAAGGCGGGACCATTAAACCTGGCCGGTTCGGCTTTCGCGGCGACGTCGCATTGAAATTCCAAACCCAGGTCGCGGACGAAAAGCGGCCACCGGACTATTCGATCGAACAAGTCTTAACGATCGCGCAGGACGGCGATCGAACCATTCCGGTGCTGGCCGGCTATCTGCATTCGTTCGCGTATCTTGCCGACGTTGCAGGCGTGCTGGACGGCGCGTTAAGTCCCGACGGCAGCTACTTCATGTTCTGCAACAACATAGATTTACTTGCGAAATACCGAGTCAGGCTTGGCGACGCCACTTTCCACGTCCTGCCGTGCGACGAGTCCACAGTTTGGAAGGAGATGATGGACCTGGTCGGGATCAACAAGGACGACATCAAGAAGCTCGATCCAGGTGGCAAGCTGGATTACCTGCTCGATGCGGCAAAGAATCTGGAGCTGTCCTATGACGAGATCTCGTATGAAGATGGGCTAAAGAGGATGGAACCCGTGAAGAATCGCAACGAAAATCGGCCGGTCTGAGCGCAGGCGTCGTTCATCAAAGAGCGCATCGTCTTCAACAAGACGCACGCCGGCGACACAGATATCACCATCCCGAACTGTCAAGGCGATCGGCGTGAGCGCTCTGCCTTGCACGGACCTTCGACGCACCGGCCAGTGCCAAGTTCGAAGGTCGATCCGTGTTTACCGCACATCATCCGGGCGCCGTACGGATCGACGAACTCGTTCGGCTCCCAGTCCAAATTAACGCCGTTGTGCGGGCATCTATTGAGATAACCGAGCACCGTCTTGCCCCAGCGCACCACAACGATAGACCACGGCCGGTGATTGCCATCGTGATCGACGATCTAGGACGAAATCCCATGGCCCGGCGGCTTGGAATGTCGCTAAGACTGCAAATCGCGTAAATGGCGGCTGACTGCATTCATTGCTCGTCGATTACGCGACACGCTTCGTATCGCCGTGCGTCAATCATGCAAGAACCGTAGGAGCGCGCCAGATCGGCTCCGCATTGTAGCAATCAACACGCACAAGCTTGCCTGTACAACAACTCGCTCGCGTTGATGTATGATGAGACGAATCCCGCGCAAGCATTGAGTCTCTCCGCCTTTCGACGGTTGCACTTTCGCCAAAGCCAGATGAGTCGCATCGCACTGCGGAATGGTGCGGCTGTCTACGGTATGTGACGAAGCACACCGTCTCTTTGCATTCTCGATCTTCGCATGCGCATAGATGTGCTCGCGTTTGCGGGGCCCGCGCAGCTTGACTGATGAGAATGATGCATTCCAACCAAGACCGGAGAAAATGCAGGAACTGCTGAATGCTGCGCAGGACGCCTCACTGACCGCCAGCTAAATCGAGGGCGACGATGCAAATGTTCACCTCTAGGTGGGTCCACCGCCTACCTGGTCGCAGGATCGCCTTGATAAGGCGGCGTTGCCCCTCGGCGGCATACACCAAAATCGATGTAACAACGCAGCGTGCCTCGTTGCTGCGGTCCGATCTAATAGATGGCAGCGAGACACGCCCAAAAGTCGGCGTGCTCGCTGTTGGCGGTAACCCGGGTCACCGCAAAATTCATCCTTAGGCGCACACCGGGATCGTGCGCCTCCTCAAGCCAGGGCCTTCGCTGGCGCACGCAATCCACGAAACGCCAACCATTTCCTGCCGGCTACCGCGACTTGCGGCTACTCTACTCTGTGTGCAGCCCCGCAAGGGCGCGCTCCAAGTAGTATTCTGCGCAGTCATCTTCGTCAGAAGAGTCGAACTGGTGAGCCGCTCGGGTAGCGCTATCACCATCCCCTGCCTTGGTGAGGTACTTCGTAGGCTTGCCTACTCGCTGCCACTCGTCGTTCTCATTCTTGGTCCACACTTCCGGATGCTGGTGAGGATCAAGCACCCAATGGTCTCGCCCCACGTGAACAAAGCCCATTTCCGCCAGGCGGGGTTCCATTCCGCCTAAGGCCGGCTTCGACAAGATCAACGGGTCAGCGCCGTTGCGCGCATCGATTCTCAGTTGATGTTCCAGCAGAATATCGCCCGCATTCTCGACCAGGGGATGTGTCACCCGAAGGTCTACCACAGACGTCAGATCGTTGCGGCCAAACTGGTTCCGGAAGGCATCTCCTTTGATCCGAACCGGACCTCCCATTCTTAAGAGGCCGACCGTTTCCTCACCCAATTTATAGCTGAAAAATTTCGCTGGTTTGGACGGATCATCGTAGGTATGGAGATAGCTTCCAGCGACCGTTGCTGCGCGCTCAGCTTTCTTAGATACGAAATCCGAGTACTCTTCCCGGCCACTTGCGATGCTCTGGATATCCGAACCCAGAAATCTCCTCAGTCCGGCATTGAAGGCAGAGCGATTGATCTCGGAAATGGGCGGATCGGATTCCAGAGAGTATCGCGCCGGCGACGCCCCACTTGAACCGACGCCTGCAACCGTTTCCGCAAAATGCGAGCTCTCCCCCGCCTCTCCGGCCTCATCAGCTTGGCTGGCGCCTGTGGACGGGCTCGATGAGCCAACGATTCTGCTATACATCAGATCGCTCTCCTATCGGCAAATTTGCACGCTGTCGAGCTCGTGCCGCGCAAGCTCTGCCGATTAGAATACACAGCCTAGCTTACCGCAAGCTGACCCCGATTGCGCAAAGCCTCTGTCCGCCTCGCACGCTACGACCAGGCGCTCTGCGCGCATTCGCCGCACGCGCTACTCACTGCATTCGGTGAGCGTGCGTTCCGTCTATTGACGATGGTCCATCCCTCAAGGACTGGCCGCCCATCGCCACACGCACCATCGCCGATCATCAGAGCACTTGCAGACCGTGGGTTTGACCAGACACTCGCACACGTCTATCGAGGGCCGGCCCGGCCTTACGCTTTCATTTTCCGGTTCTGTGCTTTTAGTCGCGTGCTGCCGATGTCGACCATTTCGTGACGCGCTGTTGCGCTCCCCGCCGTCCGGTCCAGCGGCATCATCGGGCCGCGTCAGGTCGTCTAAGCCATCGAGACTATCAGCGCAGGCCGGCCTAATCGCCCGGTCCGGATTGTACGCGATCAGCGATGGCTCTCGCCCGCTACATGCATCACGCCTCCGCTGGCAGAGGCCGGTCCTTCGGCTCACGCAGCTTCGGCTGCGGCTGATCCGTGGGTCTGGCAATTGGCGGGACAAACCCTGGTGCAGGCGCCGCAGCCGATGCAGGCACCCTGATCATTCAAAACCATGATCTTCTTTTCTATTTCATCGTCATCGTCATTGTCGAGGTCGACAAGTTCGCCACTTTCGTTGATCCCCCTCAACGTCATGACATCTCGACCGCACACCTTGAAACACCGGCCACAGCCGATGCACTTGTTGGCATCTATCGAGATCAAGTAGTCCGGCGTCCAGTCGCGGCCATCACGCGTTGCAAATGACATGAATCGGCCTCCTCTAGTTAACTTCCAGCGCTTTCAAGTCATGGCTCTTGCGTTCGAGTGCGGCATAGGCATCATACGCCTTCTGCGCCACCACCATGATCGATGTCCAGTTGATGGGAAGTTCTTCCGAAAGGTCGTGCAGATCCATTTTGGCTTGGAGCGCTTTGGCCGAAAGTTTCTTTAGCTCCGCTTTCAGTAGTTCACGATCGCTCATGAATGACCTCAATAGTTTGCCACATCCGGAAATTTCCGAATCAAGTCGATTCCGCCCCTGACATATTTGTCACCCTCCTGCGCGAGCTTTGCGAGGTTATCGAAGCCGAAGCGATGCACATCGCGCAGCTGCTTGTTCACGGCGATCAGCCGACCCCCGATCAGCACGATGCGGCCAAAGCCCTCATGATGCATCTTCAGCATCGGCTGGATCATCACGCCGGTGGCCCTCTCGATCGAGAGTGCGACTGCATTGAAGAACAGCTCCAGCCGCCACAGCGTGTCGGGATCAGGATCTCCGACAATCGGCAGTGCCCGTCGCTTCTCCTTGCCCAAGATATAGGATTCAAGCAGCGCGACATCGCTCTTGGCCTCCCAGGCTCCGTTGGTATCCTGAGCGCGCCATATCTTGACCAGCTCCTTGAGGAACGGGGAATCGGGGGCCTCGCCCTGCTGCGCCATTTCTACGGCCTCGGTCATCTCACCTCATTCGTCGAACTCGAATGTGCGCCTTTGGTCCTTCGCCAAGGCCTTGCGTAGCCACGGCGGCGGCGTGCCCTTCAATACGCGCTCGAGCTTTTCGAGCAGCTCTAGGATGTTTTCTGGCTTGTTCACCTTGATAGGATGGATGTTGTTGGCCACCACGCGCGCAGCGCCGGCACCGCCGATGGCGGCAACGTACAGGATTGCGCAATCCTTGATCGCCTCGATCTTCGGCGCCAGCTTGTCGTCGTTGCCGTCTTCCTTGAGATCTCCCTCGAACTCAACCGCTTTGAGAAACACGTGCCCGCTTGGCGCGACATCGTAGATAGCGATATTCTTTGCCCAACCAAAATGGGCGTCGACGCGTCTTAGGTCTTGCGTGGCGAATGCGACCTTCATGCAGTCGACCTCTCAGCTGCACTACGGTGGCCCGACATTAGCGGCAGTGCCGCCGAAGGCCTCCATCTATCGGGCGTCGGCTGATGATTCTCCTCGCGGTCCGCGATCACAAGATTGGCGATATCAAAGATCAGATCGCGCGTACCCCGATAACCGACGGATAGTTGGTGCCCTGCACCAAGCCGATCGAACATCGGAAAACCGGCTCGATAGAACGGGATTTTCAGCCGAGCCGCCGCCTGCCTGCCATGCGAATGCGTAATCAGCAGGTCGCAATGCTTTGTTCTGGCTAGCTCTTCCAGATCCTCAAGATCGCCGATCAGCACCTCCTCGGTCTTTACCCGCTCGATCACCGCCGACTGCGTGGTCGTCACGGCCGCGCTCACCTGCGCACCCATCTCGTGCAGCGTACTGGACAGGTCGAACAGCAGATCTGGCTCGGCTGCGATTGCAAGTTTGCGACCGCCAATATGGAAGTGCGCGTCTAGCATTGCGTCGGTGAGCTGGCCGCGCTGGCGCCGATATTTCGATGGCACGGGGCGACCGCTGATCTCGCTCAGAAAAGTCATGAATTCGTCGTTCGGGCCGAGACCGCATAGCCGTTCGAACAGTCGAAATGGCACGCCTGTCCTGGCCTGCATGACCTCTGCTGCTCGCCGCATCTGCCCACCTATTGCGATAGTCCACCCTGCGCGGCCCATGCTTGCGATTTCGTCCACGCTGATGCCGCCGATGGTCGTTGGGGTAAAGTCATCAGGGATATGTCCATCGAGCGACCCCGCCAGATCAGGCAGGAAGGACGGCCGCAACCCAAAATCCTCCAGGATGGCACGGAGTTCATCAAGATCACCCGGCGTGAGGTGGCATCCTGGAAGAACATTCACCCTCGATGGATCGCGCAGGCCATTGACGTTTGGCCCTTCCACCAGCAACTCCACAATGCTCGCCACGGCTTTCTCCCAGCCGTCCTGGAACGCCCC
The DNA here is from genome assembly GCF_009720285.1 of Bradyrhizobium sp. BR2003. Taxonomy (NCBI): domain Bacteria; kingdom Pseudomonadati; phylum Pseudomonadota; class Alphaproteobacteria; order Hyphomicrobiales; family Nitrobacteraceae; genus Bradyrhizobium; species Bradyrhizobium sp. BR2003. The sequence goes on along the minus strand of NZ_SMYJ01000043.1, from coordinate 10,172 downwards.
CTTGAAATCAGGCGTCGAAACATAGACCAGCGGTAATTTCGCAAGCTGCGGATGCTTGCCCCGGATCAGCTTGAGGTAGGCATCGACATCGTCTCCATTGGTCTCGGTGACACCGGTCGAGCAGATTCCGATGATCTTTGGCTTGGTACGATTGTAGATATTGATTATCGCCTGCTCGAGATTGTCATAGCCGCCGAGCACGGTCGCGACCTCGCTCATCGCAGTGGTCTGCAGCGGTACAGCCTCCTTGAAATGCCGCACGAAGAGGGTGAGCCCAAAGGAGGTGCAACCTTGTGAGCCGTGCAAAAGCGGCATCGCCCCGCTTAGCCCCATGAACGCAAATGCGCCGCCGATCGGCTGGCTCATCTTCAACGGGTTAACCGCGCATGCTTTTGTCGGCAACGTCGCGATGGCCATGACACCTTCCTATTCTGCGGCCTGCAGCCCGGCGGGCGGCGCGGACGCCAGGACGTCCTCGATGCGTCGCTTGCAGCAGCCACCGACGGCATTGGTGTGATTTCTGACTGCCTCGACGCTCTTCAGGCCATGCGCGTAGATCGCATCTTCGATCGTGCCGAGATCGACCGTGTTGCAGGAGCAGATCTTTCTCGCGCGCCGCGCCGCTTCGGCTAGCGCCGGATCGCGCGCGATCGCCGCCACCGGCGATTGCATATGCACCATCGCCTTGGCCAAAGCCTCCCATGGCGCCGGTCGACGTAGCTGGTCCCACATCGGGTTAGAGAGCGACTTATCGATCTCCTCCACCAGCTTGACCATTCCGACATAGCCCATAAAGGCGTGGCAACGCTCCTGGTTGACATCGAGCCAGGGCATCGCCGCCTTCAGTGCAACGAACTGCGATTTGCCGCCCGAGAGCATGATGTCCGCCTTGGCGTCCTTCAGCATTCTGTACATTTCGCGCGGCGTCATATCCTCGATCATGTGGGCATCTTGCCCCATGAGCAGCTTGATGCGTTCCTTGTCCTCCCTCGTCGACTTCTTCACACTGGTTCCGACCATTTCGAGGCCGGCTTCCTGTAGCGCCGCAACGACCGACCATGACTTGACACCGCCGGTAATCAATAAAGCCTTCTTGCCTTTGAATCGTGGCTTGTACGGCTCGATCGCAGCCCACGCTCTCGCCTCCTCGCGTGCGATCACCGCTTCGGTGCGCCCGAGCAGCTCTTGCGGCGCGCCACGTTCAACCAATAGGCGGGCAATCTGGCGCAGCGAATCGCTCGAATCCTGAATACCGTAGAACGACCCTTCGAAGAACGGGATCCCATAGCGTTCCTCCATCTTGCGTGCGACGTTGACCATGGCCTTCGAGCACACCAGCATCGCCGCCCGTGCGCGATGGGATGAAGCAACCTCGCGATATTTGCCATCGCCCGAGATGCAAGACAGAATCCGGATGCCAAGCTCTTCGAACAACGGCTTTACCTGCCAGAGCTCTCCCGAGAGATTAAATTCTCCGATCAGGTTGACATCGTACGGTGTGGCGTAGTCCGGTTCCTGCGTTCCGATTACATAGTCGAGCAAGGCTTCGCCGGCGAGCTTGTTACCGAGGTTCTTGGAACCAACGAACCCCGGGGAATTGATCGGAATCACCGGCTTGCCGAACCTTTGAGACGCCGCCTTGCAGACCGCGCTGATATCGTCGCCGATCATGGCCGGGATGCAGGTCTGATAGACGAAGATTGCGGGCGGGTCGTGCTTGTCGATGATCTCCTTGATCGCTTTGCAGAGCCGCTTCTCGCCCCCAAATACGATATCGGTTTCGCTCATATCGGTTGTGAATGCCGTGCGCCACAGACTAGAGCCGGAGGACGCCGCGCCGCGATTGTCCCAAGAATTGCCTTCGCATGCGATCGGACCATGCACGAGGTGAGCAACGTCGGTAAAGGGCTGCAGCGCAATCTTGGCGCCGTCGAAGGCACACCCGCCCGCAGCGCTGCCCGGCTGCAGTTGCTTGGTGCAACCCTTCTTGCGCTCAGCCTCCGACTTACTGCCATTCTTGGCGCAGCCCGGCTCGCTGAAGATATCCTGGACCGTGGCCACTAGCGAACTCATCAGCTTTTTCCTCTCAACGAAAGCAACTCTCTGCCGACCATCTTGCGCGCGTGCCATCGGCGAGTGTTCCGGCGATGGCACGCGCACTCTCCGCCATCAACGAATGATGTCGAAGCTATAGTCGGTCTTGCCAAGAACATTGGTCTTCTTGTCGATTTCATCGAAGATCTTATCGAGGATCTTCACCAGTACATTCAGGCCGCCCTGATAGCCCCACACGGGGGAGCGGTGATGGTGATGCCGATCAAAAATTGGAAACCCGATTCGGATCAGTGGCGTTCCAGTGTCCCGTTCCAGATACTTGCCGTGTGTATTGCCAATCAGAAAGTCAACCGGCTCCGTGAACAGGAGCGAGCGCATGTGCCAGAGGTCCCGCCCCGGATAGGCTTGGCAGGCCTGACCAAATGGCGAGCTTGCAAACAGCGCCTGCATTTTTTCCTGCCACGCCTTGTTGCCATTGGTGGACAGCACATGGGTCGGTTCGGCGCCGAGTTCGAGCAGAAAGGCAGCCAACCCATAGCAGAGATCCGGATCGCCATAGATCGCGAACTTCTTGCCATGGATATGCGCGCTGGAGTCCGCGATGGCATCAACCAAGCGGCCACGCTCTCGCGCGAGCTCCTCCGGAATCTCCTTGCCGCTGATGCGTGATAACGCCACGAGAAAATCATCCGTTGCGGACACACCTACCGGGTAATTGAAAGACACGACGTCCTGGCCATGCTCGGACACGAACGGCAGCGTTTTTTCCGTACACCATTGCTGCATGGAGATTGTCGCCCTGGCGTGAATCGCGTTCGCGGCTTCTTCCAGCGTGGTGCCGCCGTCATACATCCGGAACTCGCCATCGGTCGGGGTATCGAAGACTTCAGAGTTATCGGCGAGAACCGTATGCTCGATGCCCATCAATGCCAGGATTCGCTTGATCTCGCGAAGGTTTCCAACGGTATTGCCATCAAAGCCGCCGATGATGTTGATTGCCTCATTTGGCTTACGTTCCAGCTTCGGCGCCGTCCCGGCCTTGCCGTCCCAAAAATGCTCGAGAATGCCCTTGAGTGCATTGTCGTAGCCCGTGACGTGACTGCCGACGAACGCCGGCGTATGTGCGAACGGCACATCGAACTCTGCCGGAACCGAGCCCTTTTCCTTCGACGTCTTGATGAAGGCGTTGAGGTCATCGCCGATTACCTCAGCCATGCAGGTCGTCGAGACCGCAATCATCTTGGGTTTGTACATGTTGTAGCTGTTGGCGAGGCCGTCGATCATATTGTTCAGCCCACCGAACACAGCGGCGTCTTCCGTCATCGACGAAGACACGCAGGAACTCGGCTCCTTAAAGTGTCGCGACAGATGGCTGCGGTAATAGGCCACGCAGCCTTGCGAGCCATGGACGAAGGGCAGCGTGCCCTCAAAACCGACTGAGACGAAAACGGCGCCAAGCGGCTGGCAGGCTTTGGCCGGATTTACCGCAAGCGCCTCCCGCGCGAAATTCTTCTCGCGATATTCGGGCGTTTTCGTCCATTCCTTGATACGTTCGACCTCGGCAGGATCGCGGGGATTTTCGAACAACTTCTTGTCGGCCAGCATTTGTTGGTATTCTGGACCGCGGAACAGTTCGAGATGATCGAGCACATGTTCTGCACTCTGCGTCATGTTAGGATCCTTCACTATCGAAATTGATATCGCCCAACTCTCCGCAGAGAGCGGGATCGGTTGCTCTATTGTGGAACCAAGTGCTTGTTATTCTGCAGCCAAGAGCTTGGCTTTCGAGGCTTCCTTCCAAGGTGCCTTCATCTTCTTCCAGATCGGCGAGTTGACAGCCATGTCCATGTCGCGAGCAAAGATCGCAAAGCCGTCATAGCCGTGATATGGGCCCGAATAGTCCCAGGAATGCATCTGCCGGAACGGCACACCCATCTTTTGGAAAACGTACTTCTCCTTGATGCCCGAGCCGACCAGATCAGGCTGGAGCTTTTCGACGAAGCGCTCGAACTCATAACCGTTGACGTCGTCGTAGATGAGCGTGCTGTCCTTTACATAATGCTGGGCGGTGCGCTGATAGTCGTCGTTATGACCGAACTCGTATCCGGTTCCCACGACTTCCATGCCGAGGTCCTCGTAGGCGCCAATCACATGACGCGGACGAAGCCCGCCGACGTACAGCATCACCGTCTTGCCCTGCAGACGCGGGCGATATTTTGCGATCACGGCGTTCACCAGCGGCTGGTACTTTTCGATCACCCTCTCGGCGCCCTCCTTGATCTTGTCGTCGAAATAGCCGGCAATCTTGCGCAGCGATTCTGCGATCTTCGAAGATCCGAAGAAGTTGTACTCGCACCAGGGGATACCGAACTTCTCCTCCATATGACGCGAGATGTAGTTCATGGAACGGTAGCAATGCAGAATGTTGAGCTTTGCCTTCGGTGTCGCTTCGAGCTCGGCGAGTGAACCGTCGCCGGACCACTGTGCAATCACCCGCAGGCCCATTTCCTCCAGCAGAATTCGCGATGACCAAGCGTCGCCGCCGATATTGTAGTCACCAATGATCGCAACATCGTAGGGCGTCGGCTCGAACTTTGGTTTGCCGTCGGGGTCGAGCTTGTCGAAAATCCAATCGCGCACCGCGTCGTTGGCGATGTGGTGGCCAAGCGACTGCGACACGCCGCGAAAGCCCTCACAGCGGACAGGCACGATGGTCTTGCCGCCATATTCCTTGGATTTCGACCTTGACACGGCCTCGATGTCGTCCCCGATCAATCCGATCGGGCATTCCGATTGGATGGTCATGCCGTGGTTGAGCGGGAAAAGCTCCTGGATTTCGTCAAGGACCTTGACCAGCTTCTTGTCGCCACCGAATACGATGTCCTTCTCCTGGAAATCGGAGGTGAATTGCAGGGTCACAAAACTGTCGACGCCCGTCGTGCCAACGTAATAGTTGCGACGCGAGCCCCACGAATACTGGCCACAGCCAACCGGGCCGTGGCTGATATGGACCATGTCCTTGATCGGCCCCCAGACCACCCCCTTGGATCCTGCATAGGCGCAGCCTCTGATTGTCATCACGCCAGGTATGGATTTGATGTTGGACTTGACTCCGCAATCGGACTTACCGGCCTGGTGGACGTTGAGATGCTTGGCACGCCGCTTCGCGGTCTTCTCTGGATAGACCTTCAGCACCTCGTCGATCAGCTGTTTGTTACGAGCCCTGATTTCTGCAATGCTCTGGGTCGTGGCGAGACTCATGCTGATGTCCTTCAAGGGTTAGCGGTTGGAAGAGCTTCTTGCTGACCAAGACTTTTGCAACGAGCATGCCAGTCCATCGGGAGCGCAAAAACCAGAACAAATAGATAAAGTTAGCGCGGCTCGTCCGATGAGGCTGGTTGTTGTTGCGAACGCGACATCGCGCCTTGCGCGGAGACTTCTTCGTTGCCCCTGTTCGAAATGGAACAAGTGCCGGCTATGCGAGAAATTGCGCCGCGCAGTTATCGAAGACGCGAAGCTGCCGCCGATTGCAAGATTTTGCGATCGCGCTCGGCGGGATGGCCGCTAGCATGGACAAGCGGCTGTCTGGCGGCTCCGGCTTGCCGATACCACTATGCTGCCGGGCACGACGGATGCTTGCCTTCAGCCAAGACGATGATGGTCTTATGCATGACGTCATCGCCCGCCGGGGTCGATGCAAGCGCCCTAGCCACTTAGACGCGGCACGCTCGCCGTCTTACGAGAGCAGCTGCCGCGCCTTGATGAGCGCACCGACGAGCGTATCGATCTCTTCACGTGTGTTGTAGAGCCCGAAGGACGCACGACATGTCGCCAGAACACCGAACCGCTTGAGCAGCGGCATCGCGCAATGGGCCCCTGCCCGCACCGCCACACCTGCGCGGTCGATGACGGTGGCAATATCATGCGCATGCGCACCCTTCATATCAAAGGAGATGATCGGCCCCTTCTCGGCTGGTGTCCCGATCAAGCGCACGGAGTTGATGTCCGCCAGCTGCTGCTGAGCGTAAGCAAGCAGTGCGCTTTCGTGCTCGCAGATCTGCTTCTTGCCTATTGAATTGATGTAGTCCACAGCCGCCCCCAGACCGACCGCCTCAACGATCGGCGGCGTACCAGCCTCGAAGCGGTGCGGCGGATCACCATAGATGACGCCGGTACGGGAGACCTCACGGATCATTTCGCCCCCTCCATTGAAGGGTGGCATCAATGCCAGATGCTCAGATTTGCCATAAAGCACGCCGATGCCGGTCGGACCATAGAGTTTGTGGCCCGTCATCACGTAGAAATCGCAATCGATGTCGCAGACGTCGGCGTTCAGATGGACGCATCCTTGCGAACCATCGATCAACACCGGGATACCGCGAGCGTGAGCGATCTTCACCACCTCCTTTACCGGCAAGACGGTCCCGAGAGCATTCGACATTTGTGTGATCGCAACTATCTTGGTGCGCCGGGTCAGGAGCTGCTCAAAGGCATCCAGCAGGAAGTTGCCGTCATCATCCACTGGTGCCCATTTGATCACCGCACCGTGGCGCTCCCTGAGAAAATGCCATGGCACGATGTTGGAATGATGTTCCATCATCGAGAGAACGATCTCATCCCCCGGGGTGACGCGTTCACGGCCGAAGGTCTGGGCGACCAGATTGATTGCCTCGGTAGCGCTGCGGGTGAAGATGATCTCTTCGTTTAGACGGGCGTTCACAAATCGCGCCAGCTTGGCACGCGCGCCTTCATACGCCTCGGTCGCAGCGTTAGCGAGGTAGTGCAAACCGCGATGCACGTTGGCATATTCGCTTGAGTAGACCTGCATCATGCGGTCAAGTACCGCCCTCGGCTTCTGAGCCGAGGCGGCATTGTCGAGATAGACCAGCGGCTTGCCATAGACCGTCATGCTCAGCGCAGGAAAGTCCGCACGCAGACAGTTGACCTCGTACCTGCCATTGCTCATCGCGGGATGCACGCTCATCTCCGCGCCTGCATCCAGTGTTCAGTTTGCGCGGTCACAAAATCGCGCAGGCTCTCGGGGGCGATATCCTCAATGGCCTCGCCCAGGAATGCTCCAATTAGCAACGCCTGCGCGTCCTTCTCGGATAGACCGCGAGCACGCAGATAAAATACGAGAGCACTGTCCAGCGCACCTGACGTCGATCCATGGCCGCAACTCACGTCGTCGGCCGAGATTTCGAGTTCGGGCTTGGTGTCGGCCCGGGCCTCGTCGGACAGAAGCAGCGCTCGCGTCGTCAGCGTGGCATCCGTCTTCTGCGCGCCAGGACGAACGACAATCTGGCCTTGGAACACTGAACGGCCGCATTCGTCGATGACCGCACGGAACTTCTTCCGACTGGTGCAATGTGGCATAGCGTGATCGACGACCATTGTCGTGTCGACATGCTGCTTGTGCCTGATGAGATTGACGGCGTTCGCCGAGAGCTTGGATCCCTCGCCAGCCAGCGTCACGAATCCCTGGTAACGACTGACGGAGCCGCTGCAGGTCATGCTGAAGAGATCGAGCTTCGCTTTTGCGCCGACCGCGATGATGCCCGATGAGATATTCATCGCGTCAGCGGCGTCGGCCGCCAGTCGGATATGCGAAAGGCTCGCCTCGTCACCAACCAAGGCGATTGTCGCATCGATGGTCTGATAGCCGTTCGCGCCTTCAGCCGAGACGAAGCTCTCCACTACGGCCGCATCCGCACCTTGACCGAGCTGCAGATAGGAGCGCGTGAAGTTGGACACCAACGATCCGGTCGCGACGTGAACGATCTGAATCGGACGCCTCACCGCTTCGCCCTCAGCGATCGTAATCACCAAGCCATCGGTCGCCATTGCCGCATTGAGCGAGATCACCGCATCAGTCGTCGTCGACAGCACCAAGCCGGCCATCGCGCTGTCGGTCGTATCTTCCAGGACCTCCCGGAGCGACCGCACAACGACCCCGTCTTGCAGACTGTCCACATCGGAAAGATCCGGTGCGAATATGCCATCCACCAAGACGAGCTTGACCGCCCGATCGACTGCTGCTTGCTTAACCGACGCCGCTGCGCGCACCAGCGCAGCCGCATCGGGTCGCGGAGCGAGTGGCAGGATCGCGCCAATCAGGGTGCGCAGATCGGTGTATTTCCAAGCCTCGATGCGCCGATGCGGGAGGCCGGCACGCTCGTAGGCTTCGAACGCCCTCGCACGGATATGAGCGACGAGCCCGGAGCCAGGCAACCGTCCGTGCGCTGCGGCAAAGACATTGTCCGTTGCGCGCCCGGCGGCGGCTTTGGTCACAACCTGCTTCATCGGGAAATCTCGTGCGCGGTCACGCCGCGTCTTCGAATTGGGCGTAGCCGCAAGCCTCAAGCTCCAGCGCGAGTTCTTTTCCGCCGCTCTTTCTTACCTGCCCTTTCGACATCACGTGGACAACGTCCGGCACGATGTAGTCGAGAAGTCGCCGATAATGGGTGATTACAACCATCGCGCGTTCCGGCGAACGCAGAGCGTTGATGCCACCCGCGACAATCCGCAGCGCGTCAATGTCGAGGCCGGAATCTATCTCATCCAGGATGCACAGGCTCGGTTCGAGCAGCGCCATCTGCAATATCTCGTTGCGTTTCTTCTCGCCGCCGGAAAATCCGACATTGAGGCCGCGCTTGAGCATGCCTTGCGGTATGTCGAGCGACTTAGCAACCTCGCGAACGCGTTTTATAAAATCGGGGGTGGAGAATTCCGTTTGCGCTCGCGCCTTGCGCTGGGCGTTCAGCGCCGCGCGCAGGAAGTTCATGGTGGTCGCCCCGGGAATTTCCACCGGGTATTGGAAGGCAAGAAATACGCCCCTGGTGGCGCGCTCGTTTGCTTCCATCGCGAGCAGGTCCTCACCGTTGAATAGGATTTCGCCAGCGCTCACTTGATAGCCGGGCTTGCCGGAGATCACGTGACTGAGTGTGGACTTTCCGGAGCCGTTCGGCCCCATGATCGCATGCACCTCACCCGCATTGACTGTAAGATCGAGGCCGCGAAGAATTTCGCAGCCATCGATGCCAACATGCAAATCTCGGACTTCGAGTAGCGCCATTTTAACCTGTCCCTGAAATGAGTCATCCAGAACGCAAGCCGCAATAGCAAGGGCTCGCGGAAACGTTTAGTTACCCGACGGATCCTTCGAGCGAGATAGAGATCAACTTCTGCGCCTCCACCGCAAATTCCATCGGCAACTTTTGCAGCACGTCTTTCGCAAAACCGTTGACGACGAGGCCAATGGCCTGTTGCTCGCTCAAGCCTCTCTGCACGCAATAGAACAGCACGTCCTCGGAAATCTTCGACGTCGTCGCTTCATGCTCGAACGTCGCCGAGGAATTCTTGGCCTCGACATAGGGCACGGTGTGCGCGCCGCATTTGTCGCCGATCAGAAGCGAGTCGCAGGCGGTGTAGTTGCGCGCGCCGGTGGCCTTGCGATGGGCGCTGACCAGACCGCGATAGGTGTTCTGCGACTTGCCGGCGGCGATGCCCTTGGAGATGATCCGGCTCGACGTGTTCTTGCCGAGATGGATCATCTTGGTGCCGCTATCGACCTGCTGGAAACCGTTCGAGATTGCGATCGAGTAGAACTCGCCGCTCGAATTGTCGCCGCGCAGGATGCAGCTCGGATATTTCCAGGTGATCGCCGAACCAGTCTCGACCTGGGTCCAGGAGATCTTGGAGTTCTTGCCGCGGCAGTCGCCACGCTTGGTGACGAAATTGTAGATGCCGCCCTTGCCTTCCGAATTGCCCGGGTACCAGTTCTGCACCGTCGAATACTTGATCTCGGCGTCGTCGAGCGTGACGAGTTCGACCACGGCGGCGTGCAGCTGGTTCTCGTCGCGCTGCGGCGCGGTGCAGCCTTCGAGATAGGAGACGTAGGAGCCCTTGTCGGCGATGATCAGCGTGCGCTCGAACTGGCCGGTGTTGCGCTCATTGATGCGGAAATAGGTCGACAGCTCCATCGGGCAGCGCACGCCCGGCGGCACGTAGACGAACGAGCCGTCGGAGAAGACAGCCGAATTCAATGTCGCAAAGTAATTGTCCGAGGTCGGCACCACGGTGCCGAGATATTTCTGCACCAGTTCGGGATGCTCGCG
>NZ_SMYJ01000042.1:0-38501 GCF_009720285.1 Bradyrhizobium sp. BR2003 | reverse complement strand
GCGACTGCCCGACGACGTGTCCCATCAAGCCCTCCGAATCAGCCTCTCCCTCCAAAATCCAGCATCACAGCGTGGTTTTTGCACGGCCTGGAAAGCAGGGACCCATAACCGCGAATGCCAATTGTTGGGCCCCGCTGGAACCACGGGTCCCTTTCAACAAGGTCGGCCGCGGCGTATGGGTCCCTGATTTCGCAGGGACGACCATGAGGATGGTTCTCGATTCAAGGCGTCACACCACGCGGTGCCGCGCATGTGAGTGCGCTTGCCGGGGAGATGAGGAGAATGCACCGTTCGCCTAATGCTCGTGCGGGTGCAATTCGTGCGGGATATGCCCGGGCTTCAGGCCGTCGCCGTCAAGCCAGGCGTTGGTGGTGTCGAGCGCCCGGGTGATGTGATCCGACGTCCGCGAGAAATCGTAGGGCGAGCCAACCAGCGGGCAGAGCGGCGGCACCACGAAATACTCGACATCGGGCCCGATGTTCTCGAGCTCGTTGACGAGCTGCCGCGCGATCAGGAGCGTCAGCGCATGCAGCGCGTTGGCGAGCGCGCCGACCGGCGGCGCCTGGTTGGCGCAGGCATGCCCGGTCGGCAGCACGATCAGGCGCTTGGCGCCGTGCCTGACCGCGACGCGAACCGGCGTGTTGCTGGAGATCGCGCCGTCGGCCAGGAAGTGATCGCGGTAATGCACCGGCGTGAACGCGCCGGGGATCGCGGTCGATGCGACGATCGCCTCCGCGGTCGGGCCTTCCGACAGCACCACGCTGGCGCCGCTGATGATGTCTGTGGTGACGATGTGGATCGGGATCCGTGCATCCTCGAGATTGCGGAATGGGATGTAGTCGTCGATCAGCTTGCGGACGCCGTCATGCGGGATCAGGAAGTCGCGCCGCCACAGGAAGCTCACCAGCGTGCGCCAGGTCACCGGAAACACGTCCTGACGGTTGAGGCCGCGCCAGATCTCGGCCAGCCGCGCGACGCCCGAGACCGTCGGGTCGCCGGCATAGAACGCGCCGTTCAGTGCGCCGACGCTGGAGCCGACCACCATGTCGGCGACCACGCCATGCGCGGCCAGCGCCTGCAGCATGCCGACCTGGATCGCGCCAAAGCTGCCGCCGCCGGCAAACACAAAGGCGGTCTTCGGTGCATCCGGATCGGTGATGGACAAGGTGCTGCTCCCAGATCGCCGCGTTCGGGCAACGGCCGCGCGGCGTTGGGGAATTTATAGCAGCGTGGCAATGGTGCGCACCACAAACACCATCGTCGTCCTGGCCTAGTGCGCAATTGCGCACAGGGGGCCGGGACGACAACTGAAGCGCGGCGGCCTTAGCGCTCGACGAACGCCTTCTCGATCACGAAGTGACCGGGGGTATTGCCGCTGCCTTCCTTGAAGCCGCGCGTCTCGAACAGCTGCTTCAGCTCTTCCAGCATCGCCGGGCTACCGCACATCATGATGCGGTCGGTCTCGATGTCGAGTGGACCCTGATGCAGATCGGTGAACAGCTGGTTGGAGGTGATCAGATCGGTGATGCGGCCGCGGTTGCGGAACGGCTCGCGCGTCACGGTCGGGTAGTACGAGAGCTTCTCGGACAGCAGCGGCCCGAACAATTCGTCGTCGCGCAGCTTGGCGACCAGCTCTTCGCCATAGGCGAGCTCGGAGACCTGGCGGCAGCCATGCACCAGCAGGATCTGATCGTAGCGATCATAGACCTCGGGGTCCTTGATCAGGCTGGCGAACGGCGCGAGGCCGGTGCCGGTCGACAGCAGCATCAGCCGCTTGCCGGGAATCAGGTTGTCGGTGATCAGCGTGCCGGTCGCCTTGCGGCCGACCAGAATGGTGTCGCCCTCGCGGATCTTCTGCAGCTTCGAGGTGAGCGGGCCGTCCTGCACCTTGATCGAGAAGAACTCAAGCTCTTCCTCGTGATTGGCGCTCGCCATCGAATAGGCGCGCAACAGCGGCCTTCCGTCGACCTCGAGGCCGATCATGGCAAACTGCCCGTTCTGGAAGCGGAAACCGGAATCGCGGGTCGCCCGGAAGCTGAAAAGCGTATCGGTCCAATGCTGAACGGAAAGAACTTTCTCTCGATAGAACGCGCTCATGGGTTTTCGTTTTCTCGACTGACCAGAATTAGAATGGTTTGATTTTTAGGCTGCCTCGGACGACGCGGAAGTGCCCGAAATCACTGAAGATCTCGCGTGTCCATCGCGCCGATGCATGAGATAGTCAAGATCAACTGGCGTGCAATTGCGATCTCAGAATGGCAGTCGTTCGATTTCGCGCAGAGGTTCAACCGCGACATCGTTAACACGTGGCGCTGCACGTAATTTACTTGCTGAGATCGGCGCCGATCTGGCAATTAATTGCTGCGAAAACCGCGACGAAGGAAAAATGATCTCGTGGTCCTGATCAGCCAGCGAATCTTCCTGGAAACCATCAAAAAATATTGTTTGGCGCACGCGATTGCCGTCGAGGTGCGGTCCGGCGGCTGGCTGGTCACCATGACCAAGGGCAATGCGCGGCGGCTCGCGATCGGCTACGACGTCGGGCTGAACAGCGCGGTCGCGCATCAGGTCGCCAACGACAAATCGGCCTGCGCGGACGTGCTGACATCGGCCGGCGTCCCCGTCATTCCGCACACCCTGTTTCTGGGCGCGAAGCTCAGCAAGCACATCCCGGGATCGGACTCGCTGGACGCGATGCAGCGTCTGCTCGAGCAGCATCCGCAGGGGCTCGTCATCAAGCCCAATGAGGGGACCTCCGGCGAACTCGTCTTCCGCGTGGCCACGCGAACGCAGCTGGAGACGGCGGTTGCGCGCATCCTTGCCGCGCATCCAAGTCTTGCCATCTCGCCCTACGCCGAGATCGCGGACGAGGTGCGCGTCGTGCTGCTCGATGCGCGCGCGCTGATCGTCTACGGCAAGACGCGCCCGTCGGTGGTTGGCGACGGCGTCCAGTCGCTGCGCGCGCTGGCGCAGGCGGGCGCGACGGCCGAGCAACTCAAGACCATCACCGAGGATTTCGATGCCGCCGCGCTCGACGCCGTTCCGCCCGCCGGCGAACAGCTCCTGCTCAACTGGCGGCACAACCTCGATGCCGGCGCGGAGCCCGTGCTGCTCGCCGATGGCGCGACGCGCGAGGCCTGCGTGGCGCTCGCGGTCAGGGCCGCGCAAGCCGTCGGCATCCGCTTCGCCTCGATCGACGTCGTGCGCACGGAGGGCGCGTGGCAAATCCTCGAGGTGAATTCCGGGGTGAAGATGGAAGCGCTGGCGCGCCGGCATCCGGCGCTGGTCGAGGCGGCCTATTCGGCGGCGCTCGACGAAGTGTTCGCGTAAGGAGCGTCTCCCCGCCCGATGACGCGGGCTCGCCGGCGCGATCCTGCACCGAGAGCGCCCGATCAGGCTTGCGGGTGCTCCTTTTCATGGGCGGCGACGATCAATTCCGATTGCTCGATCTGTGCCGTGAGACGGTCGATCTCGGCTTGCGTCTCCGGAAACACGTCACCCCCCGCCGTATTTCCGGATTGCAATTCCGCGATCAGTTCCCGGTTCTTCGCAATCTGCTCCCGGTGCCAATCGATTTCGGGATCGTCTTGCATGGGTCACCCGTCGGCGAGAATTACGACGCCAGCTCCCGCAGCAGCGTGGGGGGATAAACCGGCTTCTCGAAAAACTTGACGCCCTCGGGCAGCGCGCTGTCCGGGGGCCGGCCCGAGATGACAAGAACGCGCACGCCCGGGTCGCAATCGAGGGCCAAACGCGCAAGCTCGACGCCATCCATTTTGCCCGTGAGCTTGATGTCGGTGACCACCAGCGACGGATGACGCATCTTGATGGCGAGCGCTGCCGTCTCGGCGTCTTCGCACTGGATGACGTCGAAATGACCTTCCTGCAACAACAGCGCAATCATGTCGCGCTGGATCGTGTCGTCTTCAACAACAACGGCTATTTGTCGAATTGGCCTCGCGTATCCCATGGCAACCTCCAAACAACCAACCAAAATTAACGAATGAGGATGTTTATGGTTCTGGTTCCCGCTTCATGAGGGACTGCTCCGGCGGACCTTTGCAGGTTCCGTGCGGAACAACTTTGGAGGTTTCAGCGTCATTGATAACGACGCGCCGGACGAGCCGAATGGTTCGGGCCTGAGCAAGGGAATTCTTGCGAGATAGTGCCAGGAGGCAAAGTTCATGAAGGACGCTGTGCAGTCGGATCAGGATTCTTGCGAACCCTACGGGGCTGACGTGAAGGCCGGCGCAACAAGCTATGCGTCCTCTCGACAATCGATCGAGGATCAGGCGCTTAAACGCCCCGCGCTCGCCAAGCAGCCCAGGATGCAGCACGAGACGACCGATCCGCTTCGCGCTCGCCTGCCGCACGACGTCGTTTCCGAAATGGAAGCAGAGCTGAAGCAACAGATCGATCGACTTGTCGCCGAACGACATTAGCCGCTGAAGCGACGAGCTCGCCGACTTCAACAGCCGAATCTTGCCTGCCGATGATGCTCCAGAGATCGCGGCGCGTGGACACCCGAAGGAAGATCCCGCCGGATCGATGGAGCTTTGATGGGAGCGATTGGAGCGATTCTTGGGCGCGCGATTTTCCAGGTCATGGTTGTTCTGGCGGCGGTCGGCATCGTTGCCCTCGCATGCATGGCGGTTCGCGGCGGCTGACGCGGGGGCCGTGGTGCGGCTGGCACCGAAGCTCTGGCCGTCATTTTGGTCGATTCAGCGCCTTGCTCATCCCGCGCAAGGGAGTAGGCTTCCGCGTATTGATTGATCCGGATACAGATTATGCGCAAACTTCTTTTGAGCCTTCTCGCACTCGCGGCGTTCGCCGCCGCCTTCAACCCTCCGGCCGCCAACGCCGTGTTCTGGCGCGGCGTCACGGCCCCGACGAATATCGACATCCACGGCTACCCGATCATCAAGGAGCCGCCTCCGAGCACATGCCAGCTGATCCATGTGAACGGATACTGGGTCCGGCAGTGCCTGGATTTGTCGCGCCGCTATTGGCGATGAACGACGCCCCGCCGGAACGGTCGACCTCTCCCGCGAGGGAGAGGTCGAACGTCGTGGCTAAAGCATGATCAGGAAAAGTGCGAAGCGGCTTTCCGAAAAGATCATGCTCAAACGAGGAGCTAAAGCGCGATGACGATTCAACCTAATCACATCGCGCTAGTTCGACCCGCCCGGTGAATCGTCGAGCGCCTTGAAGGCCTCCTCGAGCTGCGGCGACAGCGCGACGTTGAGCTTCTCTCCTGTCGGCAGCCGGGCGACGAACCATTTGTTGTAGAGCGGGACGATGTCGCGGTTCGAGGCGAGCCTGCGGAACGCGCGCTCGACCACGTCCTTCATCTGCGGCTCGCCCTTGCGGTACATGATGCCGTAGGGATCGTAGGACAGGTAGTCGCCGGTGACGCGGAATTTGTCCTGCGACTTGTGCCGCGCGATCAGGCCGTAGAGCAGGATGTCGTCGGTCGCGAACGCATCCGCCTTGCCGTCCACCAGCATCTGGTAGGACTGCTCGTGGTCGGGCGCCGTGACGATGTTGAGGCCGAGCTTTTGCTTGGCGTCGACATTGTGCATCGCCTGCTCGTTGGTGGTGCCCTTGGTCACCACCACCGTCTTGCCCTTGAGGTCGGCGACCTGGGTGACCCCCGAGGCCTTCGGCACCATCAGCTTGGTGCCGGCCACGAACATCAGCGGCGAGAACGCGACCAGCTTGCCGCGCTCGGCATTGGCCGTGGTCGATCCGCATTCGAGGTCGATCTTCTTGTCGACGACCGCCGGAATGCGGTCGTCGGAGGTGACCTTGACGTAGTCGACCTTGAGATTGGCGTCGTCGACCTCGGTCCCGATCTCCTCGACGATCGCATCGCACAGCTCGAGGCTGTAACCGATCGGCCGGTTGGAGTGGTCGAGGAACGAGAACGGCGGCGAGCTTTCGCGATAGCCGATCCGCACCGTGTGCGTGGCCTTGATGTTGGCGAGCGTGGGGCTGAGCCCCTCGCCCGCCGGCTGTGCGGAGGCCGGTGCGGCGAGCAGGCTTGCCGCAAGCAGACACGCTGACAGCAGGCACGACGACAGCAGAGGCGCCTCAGCCCGTATCGGCCTCCAGCGGACGCGATGCATGCATCCCTCCCCTCAATGGCCGGCCATCACGGCGCCGGGCACCGCATCCTGCGGCACCGCGTCGTCGGGCCCGAGCTCGTGCTCGGCCTTCAGCTCGCCCTCCCACTTCGCGACCACGGCGGTCGCCAGCGAGTTGCCGATCACGTTGGTGGCGCTGCGGCCCATGTCGAGGAAGGTGTCGATGCCCATGATCATCAGCAGGCCCGCCTCGGGGATGTTGAACTGCGCCAGCGTCGAGGCGATCACCACGAGCGAGGCCCGCGGCACGCCGGCGACGCCCTTCGAGGTGATCATCAGCGTCGCCAGCATCGCGAGCTGCGTGCCGACCGACATCTCGATATGGTAGGTCTGCGCGATGAAGATGCTCGCGAAGGTGCAGTACATCATCGTGCCGTCGAGGTTGAAGGAATAGCCGAGCGGCAGCACGAAGGCCGAGATGCGCGAGGAGGCGCCGAACCTGTTCAGCCCCTCCAGCGTCTTCGGATAGGCCGCCTCCGACGAGGCGGTGGAGAACGCGATCATCAGCGGCTCGCGGATCAGCCGCAAGAGATGGCTGTAGCGCGGCCCGATCACGATGAACCCGACGACGACCAGGATGCCCCACAGGATCAGGAGCGAGAGATAGAAGCCGCCCATGAAGACGATGAGCTTCCAGAGCACGCCGAGGCCGTTCTTCGAGACGGTCGCCATGATCGCGGCCCACACCGCGAGCGGCGCGAACAGCATCACATAGCCGGTGACCTTGAGCATGATGTGCGCGAGGTCGTCGATCAGGCTCATGATCGGCTTGGCCCGTTCAGGCATCGCGCCGAGCGCAACCGCGAAGAACACCGCGAACACGACGATCTGCAGAATCTCGTTCTGCGCCATCGCGTCCGCGATCGAGGTCGGGATCAGATGGGTGAGGAATTTCTCGATCGAGAACGCCGACACCGGCAGGCCGGTCGACTGGGCCTTGTCGGGCAGCGTGCCGGGGAAGTTGGCGCCGGGCTGCAGCAGGTTGACCATCACGAGGCCGAGCAGCAGCGAGACGAAGGAGGCGGAGACGAACCAACCCATGGTCTTGGCGAAGATGCGGCCGAGCTTGGCGCCGCTTCCCATATGGGCGATGCCGCCGACGAGAGTCGCGAAAACCAGCGGCGCGATGATCATCTTGATCAGGCGCAGGAACAGCATCGCGATCAGGTTGACGTCTGCTGCGATCTCGACACGGCTGTCAGGAAAGTAATTGAAGACAATCGTCCCCATCGCGATGCCAAGGACCATCGCAATCAGGATATACTGCGTAAACCTGCTGGACATTCTCTTACCCCCGTAAGTTCCCGGCGAAAGGCAAGTGTGGCAGATTTACGCAGCTACGCAACACGCTTCGCGTCCGGCGCGACTTTGCCGAAACGTTCCCGTTGTGGAATGCCAGCGCGCGGATTAGCGTTCATGCAGCGCACAATCTGTGCAAGGCGCTGCGCGTGCCGCAGTCAATTGCATGCGAAACGACCAACGCGAGGGGGAGACATTGCCAATGAACGACACCATCAATCGCCAGATCCTGCTTGTCGAAAAGCCGACCGGCAAGCTTGGCCCCGAGCATTTTCGTCTGACCAAGGGGACGATCCCCTCACCGAAGGACGGCGAGGCGCTGGTGCGGACGCGCTACATCTCGCTCGATGCCGCCAACCGTGCCTGGATGCACGGCGCCACTTACCGCGCGGCGGTGGAAGCCAACACCGTGATGGCCGGCGGCAGCATCGCCGAGGTGATCTCGTCGAAGGATCCTAGCCTGAAGCCCGGCGATCTCGTGTTCGGCGACACCGGCTGGCAGGATTATGCCGCCGTGCCCGCCAAGCACCTGGCGAAGATGCCGAAGCTCGAGCCGATGACGCACCTGCTCAGCGTCTACGGCGTTGCCGGCCTGACCGCCTATTTCGGCCTGCTCCATGTCGGCAAGCCCAGGGAAGGCGAGACCGTGGTGGTGTCGGCGGCCGCGGGCTCGGTCGGCTCGATCGTCGGCCAGATCGCCAGGATCAAGGGCTGCCGCGTCGTCGGCATCGCCGGCGGCAAGGACAAGTGCCATTGGCTGACGAGCGAGCTCGGCTTCGACGCCGCGGTCGACTACAAGGACGGCGCCACCTACAAGGCGCTGCGCGCGGCGGCGCCCAAGGGCATCGACGTCTATTTCGACAATGTCGGCGGCGACATTCTGGAAGCCTGCCTGGCGCAGATGAACAATCGCGGCCGGATCGCCTGCTGCGGCGCGATCTCGCAATATGACGGCGTCCCCTCCGCGCACGGCCCGCGCGGCGTGCCCGGCCTGATCGTGGTGAAGCGGCTGATCATGCAAGGCTTCATCGTGATGGACTACATGGACCAGCGCGATGCCGCGCTCGCCGACCTGCAGTCCTGGGTCGCCTCGGGCAAGCTCAAGGTGCAGGAGGACGTCATCGACGGGATCGAGAACACGCCGCAGGCGCTGATCGGCCTGCTCGCCGGCGAAAACCGCGGCAAGCGCATGGTGAAGGTGTAGGCGGTGTTACCTCTCCCCGCTTGCGGGGAGAGGTCGGATTGCGGAGCAATCCGGGTGAGGGGGTACAGGTCTCACAATTCGCACCGCCTGACGGAGAGAGCCCCTCACCCCAACCCTCTCTCCGCAAGAGCGGGGCGAGGCAATCAATGCGCCGTGCCTGACGCCTGCGGAGCGGCTTGCGGCGCGGCGGTCTTGCCCTTCTTCGCCTTGCGCCAGTTCTCGAAACTCTGCACCACGACGAAGAACGCCGGCACGAACAGCACGGCGAGGCAGGTCGAGGCGATCATGCCGGAGAACACGGTGATGCCGATCGACTTGCGGGCGTTGGCACCGGCACCGGTCGCGATCACCAGCGGCAGCACGCCGAGGATGAAGGCAAACGACGTCATCAGGATCGGCCGGAATCTCGCGCGCGCCGCGTCGATGGCCGAATCCAGCACCGACCGCCCGTCGCGCAGATGGCGCTCGAGCGCGACCTCGACGATCAGGATCGCGTTCTTGGCCGACAGCGCGATCAGCAGGATGGTGCCGATCTGGGTGTAGAGGTTGTTCTCGATATTCAGGCTCAGCAGCACCAGCGTCGGGCCGAGCAGCGACAGCGGCACGGCCAGGATCACCGAGATCGGCGCGTACCAGCTCTCATATTGCCCGGCGAGCACGAGATAGACCAGCAGCAGCGCCAGCGCGAACACATAGTAGATCTGGCTGCCGACCTCCTTCTCCTGGTACGACATCGCCGTCCACTCGAAGCCCGAGCCGGGCGGCAGCGTCCTTGTCGCGATCTCCTCCATCAACGCCATCGACTGGCCGGACGAGTAACCCTGCGCCGGCAGCCCGATGATGGAGGCGGACGGATAGAGGTTGTAGAGGCTGATCAGCGACGGGCCGATCGAGGGCGTGATCCTGGCGACCGTGCCAAGCGGGATCATGTCGCCGTTGCTGTTGCGCACCATCATGTTCTCGATGTCGCGCAGGCTCAGGCGGTACTGTGCCTCGGCCTGGGTATAGACCTGGAAGGTGCGGCCGAACTTGGTGAACTGGTTGACGTAGCTGGCGCCGAGATAGGACGACAGCGCCGCGAAGATCTGGTCGGGGGTGACGTGCAGGGTCTGCGTCTTGATGCGATCGACGTCGACGTCGAACTGCGGCACCATCGAGCGGAACGACGACTGGACCCGCTGCAGCGCGCTCTGGGTCTGCGCATTGGCCACGATCGCGCCGGTGACCGCCTGCAGCTTGCCGTAGTCGGCATTGCCGTCGCGCAGCTCGACCTGCATGGCAAAGCCGGCGGCGTTGCCGATGCCCTGGATCGGCGGCGGCGGGATCACCAGGATGCGTGCCTCCGGGATCACCGCGAGCTTGTCGTTGAGCCCGTAGACCAGCGAGCGCAGATCCTCGCCCGGCCCGCGCGCGCTCCAATCCTTCAGGATCAGATAGGCGACGCCGGCATTGGCGAGGCTCGAGGAGTTGTCGAGCGCGGAGATGCCGGCGATGCTGACCACCTGGTCGACGCCGGGGGTCTTGCCGGCGATCCTGGTGACCTCGTCGAGCACGTGCTGGGTGCGGTCGAGGGCCGCGCCGTCGGGCAATTGCACCGCGGCGAGCAGATAGCCCTGGTCCTCGATCGGAATGAAGCCGGTCGGCACCCGCGACAGGCCGTAGCCGGCAAGCCCGATGATGACAAGCGCAACGGCGACCGAGGTCTTGGCATGCCCGGCGATGCCGCTGACCAGCCGAGTGTAGCCGCGCTCCAGCCGGTCATAGACCGCGTTGAAGCCGCGATAGAAGAAGTTGCGCTGCTCGGGCGGAGCGGGAGGACGCAGCCATAGCGCGCATTGTGTCGGCTTCAGCGTCGCGGCATTGACGGCGCTGAGCAGCGCGGTGGCGGCGATCACCAGCGCGAATTGCGCGTACATCCGCCCGGTCAGCCCGGGCAGGAACGCCGCCGGCAAGAACACCGAGATCAAGACCAGCGTGATGCCGACGATCGGCGCGAACAATTCGTCCATCGCCTTGATCGCGGCGTCGTGGCCCGACATGCCGCGCTCGATATTGTGCGCCGCGCCCTCGACCACGACGATGGCGTCGTCGACCACGATGCCGATCGCCAGCACGATCGCAAATAGCGTCGAGAGGTTGATGGTGAAGCCGAGCGCGGCCATGGCGGCGAACGCGCCGATGATCGTGACCGGCACGGTGGTCGCCGGCACCAGCATCGCCCGCCAGTCCTGCAGGAAGACCAGGATCACGACCAGCACCAGGAGGCCGGCCTCGAACAGGGTCTTGTAAACCTCCTCGATCGAGGCGTTGACGAATTTGGTGGTGTCGAACGGCGTGTCGTATTTGATGTCCTGCGGGAACTGCTTGGCGAGCTCCGCCATCTTCTTCTCGACGGCCTTCTCGACCTGCAAGGCATTGGCGCCCGGCGACTGGAACACGCCGATGCCGGTCGCGGGCTTCTGGTTCAGCGAGAAGATCTGGCTGTAGGTCTGCGCGCCGAGCTCGACCCAGCCGACGTCGCGGACCCGGGTGACGTCGCCGACATTGCCTGTCTTGACGATGATGTCCTCGAACTGGCTCTTGTCGTCGAGGCGGCCGTTGACGTTCAGCGTGTACTGGAACGCCTGCCCCGCCGGCGTCGGCGGCGCGCCGACCTGGCCGGCGGTGACCTGCTGGCTCTGCTGCTGGATCGCCTGGATGACGTCCTGCGGCACCAGCCCGCGCACCTGCAGCTTGTTCGGATCGAGCCAGACCCGCATCGAATATTGCCCGGCGCCGAACACCGTGACGTTGCCGACACCCGGAAGGCGCGACAGCTCGTCCCGGATGTTGATGGTGGCGTAGTTCGACAGGAACAGGCTGTCATAGGTCTTGTTCGGCGAGGTCAGCGTCACGAACAGCAGGATCGAGGTCGACCGCTTCTGGACAGTGACGCCCTGGTTCTGCACCGAGGTCGGCAGCTGCGACAGCGCGCTGGAGACACGGTTCTGCACCAGCACCTGCGCGAAGTTGAGATCGGTGCCGATCTTGAAGGTCACCGTCAGCGTATAGGTGCCGTCGGCGCCGCTGTAGGACTGCATGTACAGCATGTCCTCGACGCCGTTGACCTGCTGCTCGATCGGCAGCGCCACGGTGTCGACCACGGTCTTGGCCGAAGCGCCGGGATAGCGCGTCGTCACCTGCACCGTCGGCGGCACCACGTCGGGATATTGCGCGACCGCGAGATTGTACAGCGCCACGCCGCCGATCAGGATCATCAGGATCGCGATGACGTTGGAAAGGACCGGGCGCTCGATGAAGAATTTCGAGATCATGGCGCGTGCGTCCTATTTGGCGGCTGTCGGCGCCGCATCGGCCTTCTGCACCTGCGGATCGACCTTCTGCCCGGGAATCGCGCGCAGCAATCCGGCGGTCACGATGCGGTCATCCGGCTTGAGGCCGCTCTCGATCACGCGCAGCCCCTCATCGAGCGGGCCGGTCGTCACCTTGCGCTGCTCGACCACGTTCTCGGCATTGACGGCCAGCACGTAGCGGCCGGCCTGGTCGCTGCCGATCGCAACGTCAGGCACCAGCAGCGCGTTGTCCTGCTTTTCGAACGGCACGCGAACGCGGACATAGAAGCCGGGCAGCAAGGTCCGGTCCGGATTTGCGAACACGCCGCGAACCGCGAGCGTCCCGGTCGACTGGTTGAGGGTCGGCGAGATGTAATCAAGCTTGCCCTTGTGCGGATAGCCGGTCTCGGTCTGCAGGCCGACCTCGACCGGCAACTGCCTGAGTTCGTTGACCGTCAGGCCGCGACGGCGCGCTTCATCCCGCACCCGCTGCACGTCCTGTTCGTTGACGTTGAAATTCACATAGATCGGGTCGAGCTGCACGATGGTGGCGAGCTGGGTGGGCGACGCCACGCCGACCAGTTCGCCGACCGAGACCAGGTGATTGCTGACGATGCCGTCGAACGGCGCGGCGACATTGGTGTAGCCGTAGTTGACCGCGGCGATCTTGGTATTGACCTGGGCCTGCTGCAGGCTGGCCTGGGCGTTGTCACGGGTCGAGGTCGAGGTATCAAGGGTCGCCTGCGAGACCGCCTGCCGCTGCACCAGATCGGTCTGCCGCTTGAAGTCGAGTTCGGCCTGCTTCAGCGTCGCCTGCGCGCCGACCTCTGCGGCCTGCGCCTGTTCCAGCTTCAGCTTGTAGGTCTCCGGCTCGATCGTGAACAGCGTGGTCCCCGCCTTCACGAAGGAACCGTCCTGATAGTTGATCGCCTGCAGGAAGCCCTGCACGCGCGCGACCAGATCGACGGTCTGGATCGGCGCGGTGTTTCCGGTTGCGTCCAGATAGCGCGTGATGGCGCGCTGCACCGGCGGCGCAACCTCGACCTTGGGCGGCGGCGGTGCAACAAAACTGTTTTGCTCGCAGGCGCTTAAACTGACGAAGGCCGATACGACGAACGCGATGCGCGCAAGCGGTGCATTTCGCAGCCGCACAAAACTGCTCCGACCGAAATGTGCCGACGCGCGCGCATACCTCATTTCCGAGCCTCGATTCAAATGACTAAATTCAAAGATCTCGTGACGGGCAAAAAATCCGCCTGCTTCATCCATAGCAACAATCCGCTTGCAGCGGAACTCGAAAGCGAAAATGATGTCGCGCCGAGGTTGCTACAACAAGATTTTTTCAGATCTCAGTTCAGTTGAGCCGGACGCATCCGGCGCGACCAGAGGATTTATTCAGATGATCAATGCGTTGACACGAGCAACGAAGCTGTCCGCATGTCTTGCGCTTGCGGCATTCATGAGCACCGCACCGGTCTTGTCGCAGGCGCCGACGCAGGCGCAGCGCGACGCCATCAAGTCGCAATGTCGCAACGACTACATCGCCCACTGCTCCAGCGTAACGCCGGGCGGCGAAGCCTCGCTGCAATGTCTGCAGAAGAACATGGCGAGCCTCGGCCCGGGCTGCGCCAGCGCGGTGAAGGCCGTCGAAGCGCCAGCCACCGCACCGAAGGCAGACTCTGCGCCCGCGGCGGCCAAGACCGAAGCTGCTGCTGCGGCAACAGCCAAGCCTGCCACCGAAGCCGCCGCACCGAAGGCGGCCGGGACGCCGTCCAACGTGCAGATCTCCGCGATCCGCAGCGCATGCCGCTCCGATTATCCCAAGGTATGCGCGGGCGTGCCGACCGGCGGCGCGCCGGCGCTGCAGTGCCTCGAAAAGAACAAGGGCAAGCTGTCGCCGGCCTGCGAGAAGGCCGTGGCCGCCGCTGGTGGCGGTGGCGCCGCGCCGGCCGCGGGCGCTGCGGCGACGACGGCAGCACCGGCCGCGGCCCCGGCCGTGATCGCGTTGCGGCCGCTGCGGCCGCGCGAAGAGCTGCTCGTGCTGCGCTCGGCCTGCGGCGCCGACGTCCGCTCGATCTGTGGCGGCGTCCAGCCGGGCGGCGGGCGGATCGTGCAGTGCCTCGCGACCAATGCCGGCTCGCTGTCGCCGGCGTGCCGCGACGTGCTGGCGCCGTTCGCGGCGCGGTAATCCTGTTGTCACACGATCGACCGGAAAAGGGAGCGATCAATGCTGCGCATTATCCTGACCGCCGCGCTGCTCTGCGGCGCAACCGCCGTTTACGCCCAGGAGCTGACATCAGCGCAACGCGACGCCTGCATGAGTGATTACGAGAAGTTTTGCAAAAGCGTGACGCCCGGCGGCGGCCGCATCATCGCCTGTCTCGCCAAGCAGAGCGACAAGCTGGCGCCCGCCTGCAAGAAGGTGCTGGCGGAAGCGGAAAAGAAGTAGCCCCGCGAGCGGTGAGACGACATGTGCCCGGCGATCGCCGGGGCACGAAGCCGTAGCAGCTTGTTGTCACCCATGGGCCAATCCTATCTCGGGAGAGGGAATTTCATGCGTTCAATATTGCTGATCGCCGCAGCCCTGCTGTTCTTTGCCGCGACCATGACCTTTGAGTCCTCCGACGCCAACGCGGTCGTTTGCGCGCGCGGCGTCTATCGCGCCGGCTGCGCCGGTCCCAACGGTGCGGTCGTCGCCCGCAAACCCGTCGCCGCCGGCTGCCGCTGGGTGTGGGTCGACGGGGTCAAGGTCCGCCGCTGCTACTGAGACTTTCAGCCCCAGGCGGCTAGTCGCCGCGCGCATTTTCCCTCTGGCGTTCCCGCCAGAGGGCGATTACTCTGGAGCCAAATTGTAAGTACACTGTCAATCCGGGAGGCGGACGTTGCGAATCGCCGTGATCGGCGGAGGGCCCGGCGGGCTCTATTTCGCCTATCTCTGGAAGAAGCGTCATCCCGACGCCGAGATCGACCTGTTCGAGCAGAACGCCGCCGGCGCCACCTGGGGCTTCGGCGTGGTGTTCTCCGAACAGGCGCCGGACTTCCTGCGCGCCGACGACCCCGAAACGGTCGACGCCATCGCCCCGCGTATGGAGAGCTGGAAGAACATCACCCTCAATCTGCGCGGCGAGAGCGTCGAGATCGACGGCGTCGGGTTCTCCTCGATCGGCCGGCTGGCGCTGCTGACGATCCTGCAAGAGCGCGTCCGCAGCACAGGCGTCACGCCGCGCTTCGACACTGTGGTGCAGTCGGTCGACCAGTTCGCAGGTTACGACCTGATCGTCGCCGCCGACGGGCTGAACTCGATGGTCCGCCGCGGCTATGAGACCGCCTTCGGCGCGTCGGTCTCGCAGTCCTCAAACAAATTCGCCTGGTACGGCACCACGAAAACCTTCGCGACGCTGTCGCAGACCTTCGTGGCGACCGAGCGCGGCAGCTTCAACGCCCATCACTATCGCTATGCGAACGACATGAGCACCTTCCTGGTCGAATGCGACGCTGCGACCTGGGCGGCCTACGGCTTCGCCGACAAGAGCATCGAGGAGTCGCAGGCGATTTGCGAAGACGTATTCGCCGCGACGCTGGACGGCCACCGGCTGATCTCGAACAAATCGGTGTGGCGCAATTTCCCGTGGATCTGGAACGAGCGCTGGTCGCACGGCAACATGGTGCTGATCGGCGACGCCCTGCATTCGGCGCATTTCTCGATCGGCTCGGGCACGCGGCTTGCGATCGAGGATGCGATCGCGCTGACCAAGGCGCTGGAGACCGAGAGCGGCATCGCCGCCGCGCTTGCCCGCTACGAGAGCGAGCGCAAGCCGGTCGTGAAGAAGCTCGTCACCGCGGCGCGGACGAGTGCCGACTGGTACGAGCATTTCCCCGTGCACATGAAGCTCGATCTGATGGATTTCGCCTACAGCTACATCACCCGCTCCGGCCGGATCGACGACGCGCGGCTGCGCGCGATGTCGCCCGCCTTCATGGCCCGCTACGCAGCCGCAAAGGGACAATCATGACCGGGATCGCCGACCAGGTTCCGCTGGACAATCCCGGTGCGCGCGAGATCGGCTTTACGATCCCCGAACGCTACAATGCGAGCCGCATCCTGTTCGACAATCTCGGCAACGGGAATGCCGAGCGCCTGGCGCTGACCGGCCCGGCCGGCACGCGGACCTATCGCGAGCTCTGCACTGAGGCCGCGCGCTGGGGCCACGCCTTGCGGTCGCTCGGGCTGCAGCGCGGCGACCGCGTCCTGCTGTTCCTCGACGACACGCCGGCCTACCCCGCGGCATTCTTCGGCGCGGTGCGCGCCGGCTTCGTGCCGCTCTTGATCAACACGTTGACGACGCCCGAGCTGCTGCAATTCTACCTGTCCGACGCCGGCGCGCAGGTCGCCGTCACCGATGCGGAATTCTGCGCGCGCTTCAACGCGGACGCCTGCAAGGACACGCCGCTGCGTACGCTGCTGGTGGTCAATGGCGCCGCCGGCGATCACGCGGCTCCGGAAACGCGCGAGGCCGGCGACTGGCTGCAAGGATTTCCGATCGAACTCGACGCGGCCGACACGCACCGCAACGAGATGGCGTTCTGGATGTATTCGTCGGGGTCAACCGGCCGGCCCAAGGGCATCGTGCATCTGCAGCACGACATGGCCTATAGCGAGCGCGCCTTTGCCCGCAATGTGCTGAAGCTTTCGCCCGGTGACATCTGCTTCTCGGTGCCGAAGATCTTCTTCGCCTACGGTTTTGGCAATTCGATCACGTTTCCCTTCTCGGTCGGCGCGGCAACGCTGCTGCTGCCGGGCCAGCCGAAGCCGGCCGCGATCTTCGCGGCGATCGGACAATATCGCCCGACCGTGTTCTTCGGCCTGCCGACGCTCTACATATCCCTCACCAAGGCCGAAGGCGCCGACACTGCCGATTTCTCCTCGCTGCGGATGGCGGTCTCGGCCGCCGAGGTGCTGTCGGCCGATGTATTCAACGGCTGGAAACGGCTCACCGGGCTCGAGATCATCGAAGGCCTCGGCTCGACCGAAGTGCTGCACGTCTATCTCAGCAACCGCGCGGAGCGAAAGAAGCTCGGCGCCGCCGGCCTGCGCGTGCCCGGCTACGAGATCATGCTGCGCGACAGCGATGGCCGCGAGGTCGGCGACAATGAGGAAGGCATCTTGTGGGTGCGCGGCGATTCCGCGACCCCATTGTACTGGAACCGGCCGGACAAGACCGCCGAGACCGTGCGCGAGGACGGCTGGATCTACACCGGCGACCGATTCATGCGCGACAGCGAGGGCTTCCACTTCTTCCGCGGCCGCGCCGACGATCTGATCAAGATCTCCGGCCAGTGGGTCTATCCGCTCGAGGTCGAGCTCTGCCTCGCCGATCACCCCGACGTCCGCGAATGCGCCGTCTACGCCGCCGAATTGCCTGACCGGCGCATGACGCTGCGCGCCGTGGTTGTCATGAACAAGGTCGGCTTCGACACGGCCGAAGCGACGCGGCAGCTACAGGACTACGTCAAGACGAAGCTGCTGCCGTACAAATACCCGCGCGAGGTCAAATTCATCGACGAACTGCCGAAGACCGGCACCGGCAAGATCGACCGGCAGGCGGTGATGCGGATGTGACGCAGCTACGGCGAAGTCTCTGCTATCTCGCCCGGGGCTTACCCCTCTCCCCAACCCTCCCCCGCAAGGGGGGAGGGAGCCTGACTAGCGTGCTCACCTCACCTGCACTCTTCTGCCGTTTCGTTCTGGTCGACATACTGGCACGAACGTAAGGGAAGCACCGGCGGAAGGGTTCCCTCCCCCTTGCGGGGGAGGGTTAGGGAGAGGGGTGTCGCACGGCATGCTCTCTCAACATCCGCGACGCGGCTACGCCTTCAGCCCCGTCCCGCCATATAACCACGCGATATCATCGCACCATTGATCCTGCGACTTCGCGCTCATGATCGCGTTGCGGATGCGGGCGTGCTCGCCCGAGGGATGGTAGACGTGTTCGCCGATCGCGCGTGACATCAGTTGTACGCGGGCAGTGCGCGGAAAGCGTTGCGCGCTGTAGGCTTCGAGCGCCGCTGTCTGGTCATCGTGACTGGCCAGCATGTGCGACAGGCAGACCGCGTCCTCCATCGCCTGGCAGGCGCCCTGCGCGAAATATTGCAGCATCGGATGCGCGGCATCGCCGAGCAGCACCACGCGGCCGTCGATCCACTGCGCATTCGGATCGCGGTCGCACAGCACCCAGAGCTTCCAGTTGGTGCCGTGGCGGATGATGTTCTGTGCCCGCTCATGGACATGGGTAAAACCCTTCATCACCTCGGCTTCGGAGACCGGCTTGCCCGCGACCGGCTCCGGCGCGTCGTTGTGATAGGTGACGACGAGGTTGAACACCTTCCAGCCCGACAGCGGGTAATGCACGATGTGGCATTTCGGGCCGGCCCACAGCGTGGCCGCGTTCCAGCGCAGATCCTCCGGCATCTGCTCGGTCGGAATCACCGAGCGATAGGTGGTGTGGCCGGAGACGCGCGGCGGGCCATCCGCCGTCACCTGCTTGCGGATGTTCGACCACAGCCCGTCGGCGCCAATCAGCAGGCGGCCGGCGATCCGCTCGCCATTGGCGAGCTTTGCCGTCACCGACGAGCCGTCCTGCTCGTAGCCTGTCACCTCGCTCGACACGCGCAGTTCGATCAGCTCGTGATCCTGGCAGGCGCGCAGGAACACGCCGTGCAGATCGCCGCGATGCACGACGGCATAGGGATTGCCGAACCGGGCGCGGAAGGCATCGCCGAGGTCGATATGCGTGATCTCGTCGGCGGTCAGCGCATCCATCAGCCGCAGCTGGTCGATATAGACCGCCATGTTGCGCGCGGCCTCGCCGACGCCGAGATAGTCGAAGGCGTGGAATGCGTTCGGCCCAAGCTGGATGCCGGCACCGATCTCGCCGAGCGCTGAGGCCTTTTCCAGCAGGACCGAGCGGATGCCCTTTTGCGCAAGGCCCAGCGCCACGGCAAGGCCGCCGATGCCACCGCCAGCGATGAGAACCGGCTTGCTGTCCGCCATCAGCCCGATCTCCCCAGATGTTCGAGGGCATCCTCGGCACGCAGCGGCACGCGCGATGCCTCGTTGTTGAGGTCGACAAGCTGGGTCAAGAGCGAGAGAAGCGTCTTGCGGTCGGCCGGCTTCAGCGGCTGCAGCATCCGCGCCTGCGCCTTGTCGACCGAGGGCATGATATCGCTCAGCACGCTAGCGCCGGCCTTGGTGAGGTAGAGCAGCTTGACGCGCTTGTCCTCCGGCGCCGGCTTGCGCACGATGAATTGCTTGGCCTGCAATCGCTCGATCACGTTGCCGAGCGTGGAGCGGTCGAACGCGATCACCGCCGAGAGCCTTGTGGCGTCGATGCCGGGATGGGTCGAGATCGCAACCAGCGCGGCGTATTGCACCGGCGTCAGGTCGAACGCCTTGCACTCCTCGATGAACAGCGCGACCGCGATCTGCTGCATCCGCCGGAACAGATAGCCCGGCGCGGTGTAGACCGCGTCCATCGTGACGGGTGTGGGCTTGCTATTCGGCATCGGGCTGCTTGTCCGGGGCGGCGTCGGCAAACGCCTTGACCTGCTTTGCCGCGGCCTCGGCCTTGAGCAGGCGCGGATAGGCCGACACGTCGACGCCGAAGCGCCGCGCATTGGCGAGCTGCGGCACCAGGCAGAGATCGGCCAGCGTCGGCTGGTCGCCGAAGCAGAACGGCCCGGCCTCACCAGCGATCAGGGTCTCGCAGGCCGACAGGCCCTCGCGATTGGCCCAGGCCGCCCACTCCGTCACCTGCTCCTCAGGCAGGCCGAGCTGACGCAGCCGCGCCAGCACCTTCAGATTCTGCACCGGATGCGTGTCGCAGGCGATCGCCTGCGCGAACGCCCGCACCTTGGCGCGCCGCAGCGGATCGTTCGGCAGCAGCGGCGGATTGGGATTGGTCTCGTCGAGCCATTCGATGATCGCGAGCGACTGGGTGAGGATTGCGCCGGCATCGCTCTCCAGGGTCGGCACCAGCCCCTGCGGATTGATCGCGAGATAGGCCGGCGCGCACTGCTCGCCCTTGCGCAGATGATGCGGCAGATGCTCGGACGTGAGTCCCTTCAGATTGAGGGCGATCCGGACCCGGTAGGACGCGCTGCTGCGGAAATAGCCATGCAGCTTCATCGGAACCTCCCTTGCATTTCCCTATTGGCTAGAGCTTTTCCGTTCCGATGGAATCGGAACGGAGCTCTAGATTTAAGTTTTATCGCGTTTTCTTCACGCGAACCGGTATCCACTTCGCTCGAAAACGCTTTGGCTTGCTTGACGCTAGCCATATTGTCAGTATACTGTCAATTAAATCAACAAGAATGATGGGAGGCTTGCCATGGAAGCCGTGCAGAAGACCCCTGAGCGCGAGGCGTTCTACAAGAAGATCGACGGCCAGAACCTCTCGGCGCTGTGGAACGTGATGAACGATCTGATCACGCCTGAGCCGAAAAGCGCCTGCCGTCCTCACTTATGGAAGTTCGACCAGATCCGCGACTACATGAACGAGGCCGGCAAGCTGATCACGGCCAAGGAGGCCGAGCGTCGCGTGCTGGTGCTGGAGAATCCCGGCCTGCGCGGCCAGTCCAAGATCACGACGTCGCTGTTCGCCGGCGTGCAGATGGTGGTGCCGGGCGACATCGCCCCCGCCCATCGCCACGCGCAATCGGCGCTGCGCTTCGTGCTCGAGGGCAAGGGCGCGTTCACCGCTGTCGACGGCGAGCGCACCGCGATGTCGCCGGGCGACTTCGTCATCACGCCGTCAATGACCTGGCACGACCATTCCAACGAAACCAATGAGCCGATGTTCTGGCTCGACGGGCTCGACATCCCGATGGTGCAGTTCTTCGACTGCTCGTTTGCCGAAGGCGCCAAGGAGGACCAGCAGTCGATCTCCAAGCCGGCCGGCGCGAGCTTCGCGCGCTATGGACACAATCTGCTGCCGATCGACCAGAAGCGGACCTCGAAGACCTCGCCGATCTTCAACTATCCCTATGAATACACCCGCGAGGCGCTGGAGAAGGCCAAGGTCGGCGACGAATGGGACGCCTGCCACGGCCTGAAGCTGAAATTCTCCAACCCCGAGACCGGCGATTTCGCGATGCCGACCATCGGCACCTTCATCCAGCTGCTGCCGAAGGGTTTCAAGACCGCACGCTATCGCGCAACCGATGCGACCGTGTTCGCCGCGATCGAGGGCAAGGGCCGCACAAGGGTCGGCGACCAGACCTTCGAGTGGGGACCGCGCGACCTGTTCGTGGTGCCGAGCTGGCACTGGGTCACCCACGAGGCCGATGCCGACTCCGTGCTGTTCTCGTTCTCCGACCGCCCGGTGCAGCAGAAGCTCGACCTGTTCCGTGAGGACAGGGGCAACGCGTAACAGGCGCAGCAAAGTGTAATGCTGTCGTCCCGGCTTTTCGCAGGGACGACACCGTTTGCTGTGGCCGGCTATGCGATCTCACCGCCAATGCAGCAGGCGTGCCTCGAGCAAATTGATCAGCTTCCCCACCGCCAGCCCGAACAGCGACAGGATCACGACGCCTGCGAGCAGCTGGTCGGTCTGCATCAGATTGCCGGCCTGCAGCACGAAGGCGCCGATGCCGTATTGCGCGCCGATCATCTCGGCGCTGACCACGAGCAAGAGCGCCACCGACGCGGTGATGCGGAAACCGGCGAGGATCGAGGGCAGCGCACCGGGCCAGATCACGCGGCGCACGATGGCGTGAAACGGCACGTTGAAGCTCTGCGCCATCCGGATCAGGTTGCGCGGCACCGCATCGACGCCGCTATAGACCGAGATCGCGGTCGAGAAGAACACGCCAAGCGCAATGGTCGCAATCTTCGGCTCCTCGCCGATCCCGAGCCACAGAATGAGCAACGGCAGCAGCGCGATCTTCGGGATCGGGAACAGCGCCGAGATGAAGGTGATGCCGACGCCGCGTGCCATGGTCGACAGCCCGATCGCAAAGCCGACCACGACGCCGGCGGTCGTGCCGACGAGCCAGCCGGTACCGATCCGCATGATCGACCACGACAAGTGCTGCCACAGCGCGCCCGACATCGCGAGCTTATAGATCGCAACCGCGATCGCCGAAGGCGCCGGCAGGAACAGCGGATTGACCCAGCCTGCGCTGCCGGCGAGCTGCCAGATCGTGATGACCAGCGCGAGCGCGATCCAGCCGGTATGGCTGCTGCCGCCGGGCGTAAAGCCGGCGCCACGAAACGCGACCGGGCGCGTCGCCTCCGCCGATTGGTCTTTCGCTTGCTGCGGCGCGCGGTCAAGCATGCTGGACCTCGCGTTCGGCATCGATCGCCTCTTTCCGGATCAGCGACCACAGCTCACCCTGCAGCGCGGCCATCGGCCCGCGCGCGTCGATCGTGCCGCGCTCTGCGCGGGTCATCGGGATGGTCACGATTTCCCGGATGCGGCCAGGGCGGCGCGACAGCACCACGACGCGATCGGCGAGCCGCACCGCCTCCTCGAGATTATGCGTGACATAGACCGCGCCCATTGCACCGTCGGCGAGCAGACGGACGAAATCCTCCATCAGGAGCTCGCGGGTCTGCGAATCCAGCGCGGACAGCGGCTCGTCCATCAGCAGAATCGCCGGACGAACCGCCAGTGCCCGCGCAATGCCGACGCGCTGGCGCATGCCGCCTGACAGCTGCTTGGGATAGGCGGCGCGAAAATCCGACAGCCCGGTGCGGCGCAGCGCATCGTCGGTCACGGCGCGGCGCTCGCCGGCACTCAAGCTCGTATGGAGCAGTGGAAACGCGACATTCTCCTCGACCGTGTTCCACGGCAGCAGCGCAAAATCCTGGAACACGAAGGTCAGCGGATTGAGGCTGCCGGCTGGCGCGGCGCCGCGCAGCTCGGCGGCGCCTTTGCTCGGTCGCAGCAGGCCACCAAGAATGGAAAGCAGCGTGCTCTTGCCGCAGCCGGACGGACCGACGATCGCAACGATCTCGCCGGCGCGCACCGTGAAGGAGACATCGTCGAGCACGTCGAGCGCGCCGAAGCGATGGCTGATATGGTCGGCGATCAGGTCCATCTACTGGCTCACTCTTTGATCCGTCATCCCCGCGCAAAGGCTTCGCCTTTGCCGCTGGAGGAGCGCGCACTTGCGCGCGTCTCGAAGGATGAACGGCCGGAATATAGCGGGGCCATCGCCCCTTCGAGACGCCGCTGCGCGGCTCCTCAGGGTGACCGGGATGGAGCGGTGCGCGCGGCCCGTCATCAATCCGCCTTCACATAATCCTTGGCGATGATCGCATTGGCATCGAAACCCTTGTCGACGAAACCCTGCCCCTGCAGCCATTTGATCTGGTTGTCGAGGTTCTTCACGTCGAGCTTGCCATCGGGATCGATATAGGCGCAGTTGCCGACCACCTGCGCGACCGGCAGGTTGGTGTATTTGGCGATGATCTCGAGCAGCGGCCTGGTCTTGTCGTCGATCGGCGCCACGCCGTCCTTGATCGCAGTCAGGATCACGTCGTGATATTCGTGGTCGGCGCGGGTCAGCGCGGTGAGCAGCCTGGTCACCAGCGGTTCGTTGGTCAGCGCCTTCGGCGACGCGAAGATGGCCCCTAGCTGCCACGGCGTCTCGTCGCCGACCCAGCCGAGCAATTTCGCGCCGTTGGAATCCATCAGCGTCCGCGCAGTCGAGACCGGCAGCAGCGCGGCGTCGACGGTTTCGCCCTTCAGCGCCGCGGCCGCGTTCGACAGCGACTGCAGCGGCACCACCTTCACGTCGGACAGCCTGAAGCCGTATTTGTCGGCGAGCAGGCCGAGCGAATAATGGAAGCTGGAGCCGACCTGGGTCACCGCGACGCGCTTGCCCGCCAGATCCTTCGGCGTCTTGAGGCCGCTCGCATAGGCGTTGTTGCTGGCGAAGTAACCGATCAGGGGATAGCCGGCCTTCTCGCGGCTCATGCCGCCGATCACCTTCAGCGTGCCCTTGCCGGCGAGATTGTAGAGGCCGGCGGTGACGGCGGTGATGCCGAAATCGACATCGCCCGACGCGGTCGCGACCGCGATCGGCTGTGCCGCGTCGAAGAACTTCAGCTCGACGTCGAGCCCGGCGTCGCGGAAATAGCCCTTGTCCTGCGCGATGAACACCGGTGCCGAGGACGACAGCCGCAACACCCCGATCTTCGCCTTCAGGAGATCGTCGGCCCGCGCGATGCCGCTCGCGGCCCACACCAGGAGACCCGCGAGTGCGAGCCGCGCCCAACCTCTCATTGCCATCCTCCGCCTAGATTCCCTCGGGCACGGCCTGATCACGACCGATGAACGCGCCCTGTGTGCCGAGCTGTTGTTGCAACTTTTCGACGGAAATGTCGCGCGGAATCGTATTGCCCGACAGCGCGAGCGCGGCCGCGGTTCCCGCCGCCTCGCCCATCACAAAGCAGGCACCGGAGACGCGCGCCGCCGATTGCCCTTCATGGGTCATCGAGGCGCAGCGGCCGGCGACCAGCAGATTGTCGACGCCCTCCGGTACCAGCATGCGGTACGGCAACTCATTATAGCCGCGGCTCTCCGGGATCGGCGGAAACTCGAAGACCACATCACCCGGCACATGGGATTCCTTCGGCCAACCATTGACGCCGATCGAATCCGCGAACGAGGCGCAGCCCAGCACGTCCTCGCCGGACAGCATGTAGCCGCCGATCACACGCCGCGTCTCGCGGATGCCGAGCTGCGGCGGCAGGTCGACGATGTAGGAATTCTCGAAGCCGGGCACCGTGCGCAGGAACTTGAAGGCCTCGACCGCCTGGCGGCGGCCCTCGATCTCGCCGCGCGTCATGTCGTCGGGATCGATGCCGGAAATGGCGCCGCCGTCGCTGCGCGTCACCTGGGTGAAATTCACCCGCCATTCGATCTGCGATTTCTGCGGCCGCACGATGGCCGATTTGCGCGGGAATGTGTGGGTGCCGGCGGCCTCGGCCTGCGCCATCCGCTCCGGGATCGTCCGCCATGCATCGCCGGCCCTCGCCGGATCGATGCCGTTGAGGCGGAACATCATCGAGGGGTAGAGCATGCCGCCCTGGTTGTCGCCGACCTCATGGGGCGCGCCGGCCCACACCGCGAGATCGCCGTCACCGGAGCAATCGATGAAGATGCTGGCGCGCACCGCCTGCCGGCCGGCCTTGGTTTCCACCATCAGCGCACGGATGTGCGAACCATCCATGACGACGCCTGCGCCGAGCGCATGGAACAGGATATCGACCTTGTGATGCGCCAGCAGAGCGTCGGCCGCGATCTTGTAGGCCGCGGTGTCGTAAGCCTGCGCAAGAATCTTGCCGAGGATCAGATGCGGCGCGTTCAGCCCGCCGAGCCGGTCGATCCGCGCCAGCAGGTCGGAGGCGATGCCCTGCACCACGCGGTGCATCTCGCCGAAGATGTTGGCGTGCAGTCCGCAGAAATTGGTCACGCCCGCCGCGGTGCCCATGCCGCCGAGAAATCCGTAACGCTCGATCAGGAGCGTCCGCCGTCCGGCACGTGCCGCGCCGACCGCTGCCGCGATGCCGGCCGGTCCGCCGCCGAGCACCACCACCTCATATTCGCCATAGACCGGCACCTGCCGCGCAGGTTCTTCGATCGTGCTCGCTCGCATCGTTTCCGCCCTGAACAAAGTTGATTCGGCCAACTATGAATTGATGCAGATTGCAGTACAATCCACCAAATTATGTAATCAGCTTTCGCGAATCGAGAAAGGCCCGGGCAAGGCAGATGGATACGCTGGTCAATCTCGAAGCCTTCCTCGCCACCGCCGATGCCGGCGGCTTTTCCGCCGCGGCGCGCAAGCTCAACATCGCGACATCCGTCGTCGCCAAGCGCGTCACCCAGCTCGAGGAGCGGATCGGCACCGCGCTGTTCCATCGCTCGACCCGCCAGTTGCGGCTGACCGAGGCCGGGCAGCAATATGTGCATCGCGCCCGCGGCGTGGTTGCCGATGTCGGCGATCTCTTGTCGCGGATGGGCGAGAAGCAGCGCGACCTCTCCGATCATCTGCGGGTCAAGGCGCCGACCTCGCTGACGGTGGCGCGGCTCGCCGATGCCTTCACGATCTTCCAGAAGCAGAACGGAAGCGTGAAGCTCGAGATCGTGATGATCGACCGCCCGGTCGATCCGGTGACCGAAGGTTTTGATATCGCGATCGGCGCCTTCCCGCATTCCTTTGGCGGCGTCGTCGATGAACCTTTGTGCCGGCTGCCGCGCCTCGTATCCGCCTCGCCGGCCTATCTGAAGAAGCATGGCATACCGAAGCATCCGCGCGACCTGGTCGATCATCGCTGCCTCAGTTTTCTGCCGACCGGACCGGAATGGCCGTTCGAGGGACCGCGCGGCCGCATCAATATCCAGGTTCGCCCGATCCTCTCTTCGAACGAAGGCCGCGTGCTGACGCAAAGCGCCATCGCCGGCAACGGCATCGCGCTGCTCTCGCACTATCTGGTCGCGGACGCGCTGCGCGACGGCGCCTTGCAGCCGGTACTCACCGACTTTCCGATCCCCGAATTGTGGGTCAAGGCCGCCGTTCCCGAGCGCCGCATCGATGCCGCCGCGGTGCAGGCGCTGCTGAAGACCTTGAAAAAGTCGCTATCGCAGTCGCTGTGACGCCGGCCTTGCCGTTGGCATGCCGAGCTGAGACAAGGACGCGAAAGGATCGCCCGCTTGAAACGCCTGATCTCAATGTCGTTTGGTCTCATCATCGTTGCGACGCCCGCGGCGGCGATCGAGACCTGTCGCTTCATTGAGGCCAAGGCGGAGCGCGAGGCCTGCTACCATCGGCAAGAGCAGGAGCTTGCGGCGAAGCGCAAGCCCGAACCGTCGGTGACGCGGCCCAGCGAATCGAAGACGTTCGATCAGCTGCAGCAGATGCGCCGCGACGACGAAGAGGTCTATCGCAGCATGCGCGGCATCTGCCGCGGCTGCTGAGCGGAGCAGTTGAGCTTACGCGCCGCTGCCCCAGCGGCCCGCGCGCTTCTCGGCAAAGGACGCAAGCCCTTCGGCAGCTTCCGCGGTCTGCCGCTTGGCCGAATGCAGATGAACGAGGCGTTTGTAGGCCGCATCGTCCACCGCCATGCCGCCGAACGAGCTTTCCATCGCGAGCTTCTTGGTCTCGGCCATCGCATCCGGCGCATTGCCGAGCAGTTGCTCGACGACCTTGGCGCCGGCGCGGTCGAGATCGGCTGATGGCACCACCTCGTGGACGAGGCCGATGCGGCGGGCGTCCTCGGCGCCGAACCGTTCGCCGGTCAGCGCGTAGCGGCGCACCTGTCGGACGCCGATCGCGTCGCAGAGCTGCGGGATGATGATCGCCGCGGTCAGGCCCCAGCGCACCTCGGTGATCGAGAACAGCGCATTGTCGGCCGCGATCACGATATCGCAGGCCGAGATCACGCCGGTGCCGCCGCCGAAGCAGCCGCCCTGCACCAGCGCCACGGTCGGGGCCGGCAGCGTGTTGAGACGCTGCACCGCCTCGAAGGTGGCGCGCGATGCCGCCTCGTTCTCCTCTGATGATTTCGGCCGCACGCCGTTGATCCATTTCAGGTCGGCGCCGGCCTGGAAATGCTTGCCGTTGCCGTTCAGCACGACGACGCGCACCGGCTTGCTCGAGAGATCGTCGATCGCGGCCAGCACGCCTGCAATGAGCGCGCTGTCATAGGCATTGTTGACCTCGGGACGATTCAGCGTGACGGTCGCGACCCCGCGCGCATCGAGGCTCCACAGGACTGGGCTGGCCGACATGACGTTTCTCCCTCGTTCGGCATTGCTGTTGTCTTGTACGAGCCTTGCACTATGGCGAGAGCAGATGCCTTGATCCATCACTTTCGAGCGCGCGCGACCGCGCCACGCGCATGACGGGTTGCGCGATGCCCCGCGCTTGTGGAAACTGACCGGGCACGTTGCGGAGAATTGTTCCACTCATGCGTATTTGCATTTTCGGCGCGGGTGCCGTCGGCAGCCACTTCGCGGTCCGGCTCGCGCGCGCCGGCCACGATGTGTCCTGCGTGATGCGCGGGCCGCATCTCGACGCGGTCAGGACCAATGGACTGACGCTGAAGGTCGGCGACAGCAGCATCACCGCGAAGGTGAAGGCCGCAGCCGATCCTGCCGATCTGGGGCCGCAAGACATCGTCATCAGCACGCTGAAGGCGACCGGCATCGGCGCGCTCGCAACCGGGCTCCCGCCGCTGCTTTGGCGCGACACATCGATCGTGTTCGCGCAGAACGGCATTCCCTGGTGGTACGGTTTCGGCCTGCCGCCGCAGCATCCCGCCATCCCCGACCTCGGTTTCCTCGATCCCGGCGGGCATTTGCGCAAGGCCATCCTGAAGGAGCGGATCATCGGTGGCGTGATCTTTTCCTCCAACGAGGTGGTCGCGCCGGGTGTCGTCGCGAACCTGTCGCCGGACCGCAACCGCCTCTTCATCGGTGAATGCGACGATCGGCAGAGCGAGCGCATCGGCCGCCTGCGCGCGGCACTCAATGACGCCGCGATCGAATCGCCCGAGGTCAAGCAGATCCGCGAGACGATCTGGTCGAAGCTATTGACCAACATGTCGATGTCGGTGCTCTGCCTGTTGACCGGGCTGACCGCGCGCGGCGTCCGCGACGATCCTGACATGCAGGACATGATCCCGCGCCTGCTTGACGAAGCCAATGCAGTGGCGACACGCTATATCCCCGCCGTCAAGCGCGTCACCCGCAGCGGGCCTGCGCCGGACCACAAGCCATCGATCCTGCAGGATTACGAGCTCGGGCGCGCCATGGAGATCGATGTGCTGGTGCGCGCACCGGCGGCATTTGCCCGCGCGGCCGACATTTCACCCCGATGCTCGACCTGATGGCCGCACTCGCGATCCAGAAGGCGCGTGACAAGGGCCTGTATCAGGGCTGACAATCTGACCCACCACGATAACAAGCAGGGACATCGAACCATGCAAGTCAAGGACAAGGTGTGTGTCGTCACCGGCGGCGCGAGCGGGATCGGCGAAGCGGTGGCGCGGGCCTATGCGGAGGCCGGCGCGCGCGGCGTCGTGGTCGCCGATCTCAAGACCTCGCGCGATCGGCTCGCGAGCGTCGCCGGCGATATTGACGGTCTGGCGGTCACCGCCGATGTCGGGCTTGAGGAGGACATCAAGGCACTGATCGCCGCAGCCGAGGATAAATATGGCCCGGTCGACGTGTTCTTCTCCAATGCCGGGCTGTCGCGCAAGGGACAAGAAACCGCGTCCGATGCCGACTGGGATGTGAGCTGGCGCGTGCATGTGATGAGCCACGTGTTCGCGGCGCGCGCGCTGGTGCCCGGCATGCTCGCGCGCGGTTCCGGCTATCTCATCAACACTGCATCCGCCGCGGGGCTATTGGCCTCGCTGAACTCGATGCCATACGGCGTGACCAAGAACGCCGCGGTCGCGCTCGCCGAACATCTCGCCATCCAGTATGGCGACCGCGGCATCCGCGTCTCGGTGCTCTGTCCGCAGTCGGTGCAGACGGGGATGACCACGCCGGGCCCGAGTGCCGCGCGCGTCGACGGCGTGCTGCAGCCGGGAGAGGTGGCGCGGATGGTGATCGAGGCGATGGCGGAAGAACGTTTCCTGATTCTGTCGCATCCGCAGGTGCAGGAATACATGCAGCGCAAGGCCACCAATCGCGAGCGCTGGCTGTCCGGCATGCGCCGCCTGCGCGATCGGATCTATGGCGGTGCGACGTCAGGCTGACGGCGGCGCGAATTTCTCCAGCAGGCCGGAATAAGCCTTGGCCGCGGGCGACGCGTAAGCACCGCGACGCGACGTCGTCAGCTTGAGGGCGGCCAGCGCTTCCGCCTGCTTCACCGCGGCGGCCACGCCGTCGACCACAGGCACGTCGAATTGCACCGACAGCTCATGGGCAAGATCGGCCATGCCGGCGCAGCCGAGCACGATGGCGTCCGCGCCCTTGTCCAGTGCCCGCGCGATCTCGGCCTCCAGCCTCGATCTGGCGCCCGAGCCCGGCTTCTCGAGATCGAGCACCGCGACGTCGCAG
This sequence comes from Bradyrhizobium sp. BR2003, assembly GCF_009720285.1. Classification (NCBI taxonomy): domain Bacteria; kingdom Pseudomonadati; phylum Pseudomonadota; class Alphaproteobacteria; order Hyphomicrobiales; family Nitrobacteraceae; genus Bradyrhizobium; species Bradyrhizobium sp. BR2003. Next base: position 8,440 of record NZ_SMYJ01000042.1, on the reverse strand, counting down.
GCGGTGACCACCGCGCGGTCGGCAAAGCCGTAGCGGCGCACCAGTTCCTCCAACGGCACGATCGAGCGCGGCAGCGTGGTGACGATGCCGATGCGCTTGGCGATCTGTCCGGCGGTGACCAGCGCCGCCTCGCAGATGCCGACCACCGGATAGCGCGCCGCCGACCGCGCGGCATCTAACCCGGTGTCGTCGAAACATGCGATGATGCCGGCATCGGCATCGGGGGTCTTCAGCAGCGCCTCGATCAGTCCGGGAACGGCGAAGGCCTCGTCATAGAAGCCTTCGATCGAGGCCGGTCCCATCGCAGATGTGACGGCGACGATCTCGGTGCCCGGCGCGGCCACCACTTGCGCGGCGGCGGCGATGGTCGCGGTTATCGACGCGGTGGTGTTCGGATTGACGATCAGGATCCTGGTCATGGGTCGGAATTAGTAGCCCGGATGTAGCGCAGCGCAATCCGGGACGGTGTCACAGGCGGAAGGATCTGCCCCGGATTTCGCTGCGCTGCATCCGGGCTACAAATTCTACGCATGCTTCGCGGCCCACGCCGCAAATGCATCCAGCAGTTCGGTCATCACCTCGTGGTCGTCGCGGCCGGAGCGCTTGAGGACATGGAAGGAGTGGTCGGCCTCCTGCACCAGATGCAGCGTCGCGCGCGCGCCCAATCCCCTCACCACCGGCTTGAGCAGGTCGAGCTCGGCCAGCGCATCACGCGTGCCCTGCAGGAACAGCATCGGGACCTTGACCTCGGCGAGATGCTTGGCCCGCTCGCTCGACGGCTTGCCGGCGGGATGCAGCGGAAAGCCGAGAAACACCAGCCCACGCACGCCGGCGAGCGGCGCCTTGGCCTGCGCCTGCGAGGTCATGCGTCCGCCGAACGACTTGCCGCCGGCGAACAGCGGCAGTTCGCCGCAACGACGCGCGGCTTCCGCCACCGCGGCGCGCACCGTCGCCTGCGCGACGGCGGGCATATCGGGCCGCTTGCTGCCCTTCTCCATGTAGGGAAATTGATAGCGCAATGTCGCGATGCCGCGCTCCGCCAGGCCCTCCGCGATCGCGGCCATCGAGGGATGCGTCATGCCGGCGCCGGCGCCGTGGGCAAACACATAGGCGCTGCGGGCCTGCGCCGGCTGCAGCAGCAGCGCGGACACCGTGCTGTCGTCCGAGACCGTGATCGTGAGTGGCTGCGTGCCTGACGCGTTCAAGATGACATCTCGAAGAATTGTTGCTCCGTTACTTCTAGTCGCGGGCCTCGATGCGCGCAAATGCCGCCGCAAGCGGCACGCCGCAAGTGAACTGGCTCACAGCCAACCGGCATTTCCTTTGCAACATTTCCGTTGTTAGACCAAGCGCCGCCACTGTAGGATGGCGCACACCGCATCACACGCTTAACGCGAACTCGTTTTTCGGCGAATTTTAACATCTCGTCCATATGACGCGCGGGTACCGCGAATTGGGGGAACGGGGCATGCCTCGCAAGACGATATTCGTCATCGGACTGTTGATTGTCGCCGGCGTCCTCTATTTCAAGGACGATATCGAGACGGTCGCGAGCGGCTTCCGCGTCAAGGTCGTCGACTATCAGCAGCCGGCAAAGACGGTGTGGCTGGATCAGAATGTCAGCGCCGAGCGGCTGCGCTGGTTCTATCACGCCGATCAGGGCACGCGAACCTTCGGCATTCCCCATGAATGGTTCATGGCGCTGGAGCAGCCGACGGTCTGGCCGCTGTTCACCGCCGCGCCGCGACTCAGCGAGACCAATTATCTCGGCCGCTTCGGCTTTATTCCCGACACGGTCATTCCGGGCAAACCCGATGCGTTGCCGATCGGCTTCGCGCAAGGCGGCCCGATGGCCGATGCCAACGGCGTGTCCTGGCGCAACCCGCACAGCAAGGCCGACATGACCGGCGTCGGGCTGACCTGCGCCGCCTGCCACACCGGGAGCTTCAACTATCGCGGCACCGAGATCGTGATCGACGGCGGGCCGGCCAACACCAATCTGTTCGAATTCCAGAAGAGCGTCGGCGTCTCGCTGCTGCTGACGCGGTTCTGGCCCGGGCGCTTCTCGCGCTTTGCCGACGAGATCCTCGGCAAGGATGCCAGCCTCGACGAACGCATGGCGTTGCGCGGCCAGCTCGATCTCGTGCTGAAGCAATACGCCAACATCAATTCGCTGGAGAACAAGGTCGCCGCCAACAGCGTCGAGGAAGGCTATGCGCGGCTCGACGCACTGAACCGGATCGGCAACCAGGTGTTCTCGATCGACCTGAACAACCCGAACAACTACGCCTCGCATTCGGCGCCGGTGCATTTCCCGCGGATCTGGAACGCGCCGTGGTTCAGTTGGGTGCAATATGACGGCTCGATCATGCAGCCGATGGTGCGCAACGCCGGCGAAGCGCTCGGCGTCAGCGCCGAGCTCAACCTGCTCGACGAGTCCAAGGGGCTTTACAAATCGAGCGCGCGGATCGACGTGCTGCACGAGATGGAGCGGATGATCGCCGGCGAGCCGCCCAGCGAGGACAAGGGCTTTGGCGGGCTTGCGTCGCCGAAATGGCCGGAGAACATCCTGCCGCCAATCAACATGGATCTCGCGAAGAAGGGCGGCGAGCTCTACAAGACGCATTGCCAGGGCTGCCATGGCCCGGCGATCGACAGCAAGGCGCTGCCCGCCAGCGAAGCCTTTGCGCTGTTCAAGGACAAGAAGCGCTGGATCAAGAACGAGGCCGGCCAGCCGCTGCTCGACGTCGAGATGATTCCGGTCAGCCATATCGGCACCGACAGCGCGCAAGCCGAAGGCCTCGCGCACCGCACCGTCGAGACGCCGGCAAATCTGAACATCAAGGACGGCAGTTTCGGTCCAGCACTGGGCGAGCTCGTCGAGAAGACCGTCGACTATTGGTACGATCAGAACAAGACCCCGCCGGAAGATCGCAAGCGCATCAACGGCTACCGGCCGAACGAGATCCAGGCGCCGCTCGCCTACAAGGTCCGGCCGCTCAACGGCATCTGGGCGACCCCGCCCTATCTGCACAACGGCTCGGTCCCGACCATCTACGCACTGCTGTCGCCGGTGAAGGATCGTCCCGCAACCTTCTATCTCGGCAGCCGGGAGTATGATCCCAAGGATCTCGGCTATGTCTGGAAGGACAAGATCAAGAACGCCTTCCTGCTCGACACCACCAAGCGCGGCAACAGCAATTCCGGACACGAATTCTCCAACGAGAAGCGCACCGGCGTGATCGGGCCGCAGCTGAAGGAAGACGAGCGCCGCGCCCTGATCGAGTTCATCAAGACGCTGTAGGCCGCGAAGGAACTGCGCCCCTCTCCCGCTTGCGGGGGAGGGTTGGGGTGGGGGCTCTCTCCGCAAGAAGTCATACTGTGGAGAGAGCGCCCACCCGCATCGCATCTTACGATGCAATGCGACCTCCCCCGCAAGCGGGAGAGGTGAACTGAGTTTGCGGACAAAATCCTTCACATTCTCTCTGTCGGCTGATGTCCGCGCCAACAGCGACTCGCCCTCAACTCTTCGGCACCGGCTGCCGGCGCGCCGGGCGGGTCATTGCTTCGAGTTCAAGCAACTGATTGAGCTCCGCCTCGGTCAGCAGCTTCTCCTCCAGCACGATGTCGGCGACCGATCGGTTCTCCTTGAGCGCACGGCGCGCCACGCGCGATGAGGCTTCGTAGCCGAGCGACGGTGCCAGCGCCGTGATCAGGCCGATCGAGCCCTGCACCAGGCTGCGGCAGCGCTCGCGATCGGCCTCGATGCCATCGACGCAGCGCTTGGTCAGCGTGTCGACCGCCGCCGTCAGCATGCGCAGCGAGCTCAAGACGCAATAGCCGATGGTCGGCTCGAACGCGTTGAGCTGCAACTGGCCACCCTCGGCGCACATCGTGACCGTGAGATCGTGCCCGATCACCAGGAAGGCCACCTGGTTGACCACCTCGGGAATGACAGGATTGACCTTGCCGGGCATGATCGACGAGCCTGCCTGCACGGCGGGCAGGCGGATTTCGCCGATGCCGGTGCGCGGCCCCGACGACAGCAGCCGCAGGTCGTTGCAGATCTTGGACAGCTTGACCGCGACGCGCTTGAGCACGCCGGAGAACAGCACGAAGGCGCCGAGATCGGACGTCGCCTCGATCAGGTTGGAGGCCAGCACCATCGGCTGGCCGGACAGCCGCGACAGCTCCTCGACCGCGAGCGCCGCATAGCGCGGATCGGCATTGATTCCGGTGCCGATCGCGGTGGCGCCGAGATTGACCTCGCGGAACAGCGCGGAAATCTCGTTCAAGCGCGCGACGTCCTCCTTCACGGTCACGTGGAAGGCATCGAATTCCTGGCCGAGCGTCATCGGCACCGCATCCTGAAGCTGGGTCCGCCCCATCTTCAACACGTCCGCGAACTCCACCGCCTTGCCCTTGAGGGAGTATGCGAGATCGTCCAGCGCGCGCACCAGCGGCTGGGTGGCGAAGATCACCGCGAGCCGCAGCGCGGTCGGATAGGCGTCGTTGGTCGACTGCGCCATGTTGACGTCGTCGTTCGGATGCAGCGCGTGATAATCGCCGGGCTTGCGCCCCATCAGCCGCAGCGCGACGTTGGCGATCACCTCATTGGCGTTCATGTTGGTCGAGGTGCCGGCGCCGCCCTGGATCGCGTCGACGACGAAGGACTCGGCATAGACCTTTTCGGTCGCAATCTGGGTGCAGGCCGCTTCGATCGCATCCGCCTTCTCGGGTGCAAGGTAGCCGAGCCGCTTGTTGGCGCGCGCGGCGGCCTGCTTCACCAGCGCCAGCGCGCGGACGAATTCCGGGAAGTGCCCGACCGGCACGCCGGTGATCGGAAAGTTCATCACCGCGCGCTTGGTGTGAATGCCCCACAGCGCATTGGCCGGCACGTCGTCCTCGCCGAGCAGATCGTGCTCGGTGCGGGACTGCGCCTGCTCGATCGGCACGGTGCGGACGGTCGCGACCGCGAGGTGACTGGGGCCGCCGCTCTCGCCGGAGGCGGACGCGGCAGCTGCAGTTTTGGCGGTCTCAACCCTTGATTCGGCCATCGGTATCTCCGTTACGTCTCGCAGATCCTGTCGTCGGCGACGCCGGCGATGATGCGCCCGGTGCGCGTCGAAAGCCAATGCCTATCGGCAGAGTGTTGCACACCGGCGAGTGGCCAGACGCCGAAATCCGGCATTGGCGCGCGCCGAACCGGGAGATTAAGGGCTTTGACTTATCCGTCATGATAACAACAACTTATAGCTCGATATCGTGGACCGCTTGGCGACCGATGCGGCTGCTTTCTCCGCCCCGTCGTCGCGTGCTAGACGAGCATCGACTGGCGCAAGGGCGCCGCCGACACTGAACGAACCAAGGGCCAAAAGCCGTGTCCAACAACAACGAAGCGATCACCATCAAATTCCGCTGCCCGGCGGAGCTCGAGGGCAAGATTCCGCCGCCGGTGCCCGCATCATTGGGTCTTCCCGGATGGCTCAAGGCGATGCCGACGCAGGCCTTCAATACGATGAGCAATCGCGAAGAGGATACCGTCAAGCGCTGCCCGCCATTCGTCGATGCGATGACATCGGGTTTCCTGTTGCCGCTGGTCTGCGATCTCAAGGTCGAGAATGGCGCGATCACCTGGGACAACGACCTTCCGGCCGGCGGCGCGCTCGAATTCCCGCGCTCGCCGGTCGGATTCCACGACGAAAGCCAGGTGGTCGGCTCGCCGCTGTTCGAGCCCGACCGCTTCGTCATCAAGTTCATCAATCTGTGGACCATCGAGGCGCCGCCGGGCTACTCGCTGTTCTTCACGCATCCGGTCAACCGGTTCGACCTGCCGTTCACCACGCTGACCGGCATGGTCGATTGCGACTTGTTTCACGACAGCTGGGTTCATTTCCCCGCACGCTGGCACGACACCAGTTTCAACGGCGTGTTGCCCAAGGGCACGCCGGTTGCGCAGTGCTTCCCGGTGAAGCGCGAAAACTGGGTCGCGCAGACCGCGGCGATGACGCCGGATGAAACATCGCGCGCCCAGGAACTGACCAACAGGATGGCCCGCGAGTCCGGACTCTATCGGCGCCAATTCCGGACGTAGAGCGGGCGCGCGAAACCGTGTTGCGGGGCGATGACGGGTGTTGGTGGGGCAAGTCTCTCTTCACGCGTCGTCCCGGCGAAAGCCGGACCCATACGCCGCAGCGGGTGTTGTGAGCGGGACTCGTCGTTCCAACGCCGCGGACCAAGCAGCATTTGAAAACGCTCTAGCTCAGGAATTCCGCAAAGGCGCTGCGTCGGAAGAAGAAGCGGCCGTGCGATGACATGATCAGCGCGGCGGTCGTGCGGCCGATCATTTGCGGCCGGCCGCGCAACGCCAGACGCAGATTGGCCTCGCCGGCGGCGCGGTCGCCCATTTCCAGAAGACTGGCGGAGAAGCTGAGACGCAACAAGGGGTCGTCGGGGCGCTGCGCCATCACTTGTCGATAGAGATCCGCCGCGGCAGCATATTCGCCATCGAGCAGCAGCACACGCGCGAGCGCGGCCAGAACATCCGGATGTCCCGGCGCCGCGTTGCGCAGCCTCTCCAGAATCGCGCGCGCCCGGCCGCGCTCATTGCGCTGGGGCAGCAGCTGCGCCAGCAGGAGCTGAAACTCGAGGCTCCCGGGCGCGAGAGCAAGCGCGCTCTCAATGACGGCGACCGCCTCGTCGATGCGACCGGCCGAGTGCAATTGCCCTGCCAGCGCCTGGAATGCCGGCAGGTACGGCGGCCGCCGCGCGGTGGTTCGCCGCAGCACATCGATCGCCTCGCTGCCGCGACCGGCGCCGCCGAGCGCTGCGCCGAGCAGGGTCTCGAGGCCGGGATCCTCGACGCGGCGCACGGCTCGCTCGAGCGGCGCGATCGCCTCCTCGTTGCGGTTCTGGATCATCAGCGCCCGTGCCAGGATCGAGGCCGCGCCGACATCGGTCCGGTTTGCCTTCAAGACCTCCGCCGCCAGCCGCTCGGCTTCGACGACCTGTCCCATCTGCAATGCGACCACGGCGCGTTGCAGGACCGGAGATGGGCTGGGCCCGCGATTGGAAGGAGGCGGCGGTTTCGGCATGCGGTCCGTCGTGAGATGGGTCTTGTCAGCCGTTATCACTGCCTCCGACGGAGCGTCCAGCGAAAGTCGCATCCGGACACCGAGATACCGTCCGGTTCCGTCCCCACCGTCCGATTTCATACATCCCTGCGGCTGTCAGGCGAGGGGGACGAACCGTCCTCGCCCTGCAATTTTTCGACTGCTTAACCTATTCAATCTAGCTTGGGTTGCCATCACAGGGCCCGGCTTGATGCTCGCAACAACGCTAGAAACCATTCAGTCGACGGACTCGAAGCGCACCAATTACACGCGCGGAATCCTCGTGATGCTGGTCGCCGCCCTCCTGTTCAAGGTCGTGTGGTTCTCCCAGCTGGGGCTGGGGCACGGCCGCGAACTGGTCGACTTCGCCGCCTTCTACATTACCGCAAAGCTGGTGTGGCTCGGCGACCTCGACCAGGCCTATCAATTCGCGAAGCTCGCCATCATCGAGAAGCAGGCGTCGGGCGGGCACGACGGCTTCATGCCATGGACCTATCCGCCGCAATTCAACCTGCTGCTGGCTCCGTTCGCGCTGGTCCCGTTCGGAATGGCCTATCTGTTGTTCATGGCCTCGACGCTGGCGCTCTACCTCGCCGTGCTGCGGCGCATTGCCGGAAACCGGTTCGTGCTCGTGCTCATCGTTTTCTTTCCGACGATCGGGGTCACGCTGGCATGCGGACAGAACAGCTTCCTTACCGCCGCACTGATCGGACTGGTGTGTCTGTACTTCGAAGAGCGACCGATGCTCGCGGGCGTGGCCCTTGGTCTCATGATCATCAAGCCGCATTTCGCCGTCGCGTTCGCACTCTACGCTATCCTGCGGCGCTCCTGGATCGTCGTCATGACGGCGGGCGCCGTCGTGCTGATCAGCTCGGCGATCTGCACAGTGCTGTTCGGCATGCAGATCTGGATCGTGATGCTGCAGAGCATGCATGATTCGTCGGTATTCCTGCGGGAAGCCTATTATCCGCTGTATCGAATGGTCTCGGCCTATGCCGCGTTGCGAACCACGGGGTTCTCCGCATCGGCAGCGTTTATCGGCCAGGGTGTCGTCGCCGTCCTTGCGCTCGGCGTGGTGCTGGTCGCGGCCCACCGCAAGATGCCTGCGCGCGAGAGCCTCGGCCTGACCGCGATCGTATCGGTCTGCATCAGCCCCTATGCGTATGATTATGATTTCCTGATCTTCAGTGTCGGAATGGCGCTGCTGTTGCCGGCGCTTCAGGCCAAGGCTCGCGAGTGGGAACGAGCGGTCATCTATGCCGCGCCGATACCGATCGGAGCCTTCGGCTACATGCACACGGTCCATAACAACACGCCCCGCACGGACG
>NZ_SMYJ01000041.1:0-7625 GCF_009720285.1 Bradyrhizobium sp. BR2003 | reverse complement strand
ACAGCCGCGGCTCGGCATAGAGCGACTTCAACAGGCGCACGGTCGAGGTCCAGGGATTTTTGGTGATCGGCAGATCGGGCGCGGACGGCTGCGTCACCGGGATCCGCGACGCAAAGCCCCAGGACAGCACCGACAGGCCGGCCACGACGGCACAGATCCAGCCCATGTGGCTGGCGCCGGCGACGAACATGCCACCCGCTATGGTGCCGATCAGGATCGCCATGAAGGTTGCGCCCTCGACCAGCGCGTTGCCGGTCGCGAGTTCGGACACCGACAGCTGGTCGGGCAGAACGGCATATTTCACCGGACCGAACAGCGCGGCGACGATGCCGAACAGCGCCAGCGCGATGAACAGCAGCGGGATCGAATGGGTGAAGAAGCCGGCGGCGGCGAAGGCCGCGGCGAATATCTCGAAGAACTTCAGCCGGCGGGCGACGACGGACTTGATGTAGCGGTCGGCGAGCTCGCCGCCGAGCGCCGACAACACGAAGAACGGAGCGATGAACACCGCCCCCGCGAGCTGGACCAGCGCCGGCCCCTGCTCGTTGGCGACACCATACAGCAGCATGATGACGAGCGCGTTCTTCAGTACGTTGTCGTTCAACGCCGAGCAGAACTGCGACCAGAACAGCGGCGCGAAGCGGCGGGACGTCATCAATTCCTTGATCATGACCGGTTCCTTGGGTTGCGCGCACGGCGCTGGCAGGTCTGCGAATTCGGGTGGCAGAGAATGGTGAGCGTGGAGAAAATGACGGAGATGCCGCAGCCTTTAGTCTTTTGCGCAACGTATCGGTTCGAACCGGCGCAAAATCGGTCGCACCGGGACATCGCGACATTGCCCGCCAGAGATGTACGAGACCTTATCCAGACCAGGGGTTGATCGATGCCGGACCGGGCTCGCAGAGGGCATGGTGAGCACTTTGTTGAGGTTTCGCCGACAATTGCCGGGGGCCCGCTTCAGGTCAGTTCACTCAAGCCGCGGAACGGCGACCATCGGCAGTTGCGCGACTTGCAGCGGCCTCCGCTCGCAGCCGCCGGGCGCGGCGCGCGCCGATCCGCGCGCCGCTGCTCCAGGATGCCGGCGACGTCGCAGGCATGGGCGATCCGCTCGATCGGCGCGGTCGCCAGATTGAGGACGGCGCGGCCAAAGCCCTTCACGAGCTCGATCGCGTCATCGACAAGGGTGCCGGTCAATTGAAGTGCTAGGGTCTGCATCTGAGTGGCCTCCTATGCCAACTTGAGCAACGCTCAAATTAGTAATATGAAAATGAACATTGTTCAAGAAGAATCGCGACGGGATCGAAAAAAACTTCAGCGGCGGGCCCTGCTGATCGAGATCGCGCGCCGGTCAATCGCAACTAAGGGATTGAAATCACTCAAGGTTCGTGATGTCGCCGAGGCCGCCGGCTGCTCCATCGGCAGTGTCTATAATGAGTTCGGCGACTTCGACGGCCTGATCCTGACCGTGAACCGGGAGACCGTTCACGCCCTGACCACGCGACTCAAGGCGGTCCCGGCCGACGATCCGCTGCGCCAGCTGCACGGGCTTGCCGACGCCTATCTCGGCTTCGCCACCGAGCACGCCAATCTGCTGCGTTCGCTGTTCGAGCACCGGATGGAGGACGACCGGCCGTTTCCGGAAGATATCCTCACGATGGTGATGGACGCGTTCGCGCTGATGCATTCGCCGCTGGTGCGGCTGCTGCCCGATCGCGATCCCGACGACATCGCGCTACTGTCGCGGATGATGTTCTCCGCGGTCCACGGCATCATCTCGCTCGGCCTCGAGGAGCGCATGGTCGCGGTGCCGCCCGAGATGCTGCGCGAGCGGCTCGCGCAGTTCGTCGACACGCATCTGGCGGGATTGGGTGTACTGCGGCGCTGATCCTCATACACGTGCCCGCGCGATTGTGCCGGCGACAATCTGCATGGCGACACCGAGCACCCAGCCCACCATGATGGTGGCGGTCCAGGCGATGTCAGGCTCACTGCGCAGCACGACGACGCCGACCGAGAAGAACGCGACCATGGTCGCGAGGAAGGTGCCGATCGCGCTCAGCAGCTCCGCCGCGTCGATCTTGCGCGTCGAGGTGGCGTCCTTCGGATGGAAGAGCTTTGGCGGCGTATCGATGCCGAGATAGAAACCGATCGCGCCGCCCAGCATCATGATCAGCAGGAATGCCTGCGAGGTCAGCGCCGACACGCTCGAGCCGACATGGATGGCGACGAACAGACCGCTTGCAGCACCTGCCATGGCAAGACCGAAGCGCTCCAGGACGTGGGCAAATTTTCTGACGCGGCTGCGCATTGCTGTGCCTCATCAATGAATTGCGCCGCTATCAGGCTAGGCCTTTTTGCAGCAACGCGAAAGCCGTCACCTCTCACATGGCCGCGACCACGTGACGCTTTGTGTGCCAGTTCACACCTATCGCGGCATGGAATGATTAAAGAGCGATCAAAGGTAGCAATCGATCCGGTCCCTGCTACGCTGCGCCATCCGCTTCATTCGTTTCAGCGAGCGTCTTTCAATGCCGAGTCCGAAGATCATTATTCTGTCCGACGGCACCGGCAACGCCGCTTCCAGCGTCTGGCGCACCAATGTCTGGCGGATATTCCAGTCGCTCGATTTGCAGGGCAATACGCAGGCCGCCAAGTATGACGACGGCGTCGGCACGTCGAAATTCATTCCGCTGGCCATCCTCGGCGGCGCCTTCGGCTACGGCCTCAAGCGCAACATCCTCGATGCCTACAAGTTCATCTGCCGGAACTACGATCACGAGAATGATTCGAAGATCTACCTGTTCGGATTCAGCCGCGGCGCATTCACCGTGCGCACGCTCGCCGCACTCATCCTCGATCAGGGCCTGATCGTCGCGGACACCGAATCCGAGTTGCACGACGGCGCGGTGAAGGCCTATCGCGCATACCGGGCCGAGGGCTACCACTCGATCTGGCGCATCGAGGTGCTGTTCCGCGCATTGCGCGATTATGTTCTTGTGCCGCCGTGGGATCGCCTTCGAGGCAACAGGCCGTATGCAAGGATCGCCCGCAAACCGGTGCCTGCGATCGAATTCATCGGCATCTGGGATACCGTCGCGGCCTATGGCCTGCCGATCGACGAGATGACGCGCGGCATCTCCAACTGGGTGTGGCCGCTTGAACTGCCGAACCGGATTCTCAGCCCGAAGGTCAAGTGCGCGCGACACGCGCTGGCGCTCGACGACGAGCGCACGACCTTTCATCCGGTGCTCTGGACCGAGCAAGAGCCGGGACAGCCCGCGCCGGCGGTGCCGGCCAGCATCGATGGCGAGCGCCTCGTCCAGGTCTGGTTCGTCGGAATGCATGCCAATGTCGGCGGCGGGTATCCGGACGACGCCGTCGCGTTCGTGCCGCTGGCCTGGCTGGTCGACGAAGCCGTCAAGCGCGGCCTCGCATTCAAGAGCGCACCGGTCGCCGACCCCGACGCGATCAAATCAATCAAGTCCTCCGAGGACAAGGATGGCCGCCTCTACGATTCGCGGGCGGGCCTCGGCGCGTATTACCGGTACGGTCCGCGCAAGGTCGCCGACCTCTGCAACGATCCCTATGCCGGCGTCAGCGTGCCGATGCCGAAGATCCACGAGAGCGTGTTCGAGCGGATCGACAGCGGCGCCAATGCCTATGCCCCGATCGGACTTCCGCCGAACTACGTGGTCGTCTCGCGCAGCGGCGAGGTCATCCCGCTCGGCGCCAATACGTTTGAGACGCCCGCGGGCGCACCGGGGCGCTATGCCGCGCAGGAGAAGCTGTGGAATTACGTCTGGATGCGCCGGATCGCCTACTTCGCCACGCTGGCGGCGTCGCTTCACCTGGCGGCGTTCTGGCTGTTCCACAACCAGCACAAGGAGCACGAATTCAGCTCCTATGTCCGGATGATTTCGGAGCTGGTGCGCTTCGTTCAATCGTTCCTGCCCGATTCCTTTCATTGGTGGACCGATTGGTACGCCGGCAATCCGGAATGGTTCACCGGCGGCATCATCGCCGTTGTCGCGCTGATGGCGGTGGGCAGTTCGCTCAGCGCAACGATCAGCGACCGGATGCGGATCATCTGGCGCAATCGCGCGAGCCCGGCACCGCTGTCCGGGTTCATGCACAATGCGATCTATCGATTCCGCACGAGTGTGATCTATCAGTGGGTCCTCAATGCCGGAAAGCGACATGTCGTTCCGTTTGCACTGACAGCCTTGCTGGTCTGGTTCGGCGCAACGCTGCTCAGCCATTTCCTGTTCAATGCCTTCGATTCCATGGGCGCCTTCTGCACGGGGACCGCCGCCGACAAGCTGGTCGCCGTCGACAAGGGCATCCCGCAGGATGCGGCCGACTTCGACACCAGCGCGATCTGCGCGCCGACCGGCCTCAAGGTGCGCACGGGGTTCAAGTACGAGATCGCGATCACGATGTCGGAGCCATGGGAAGACGCCGGCCGCGCGGTGACACCGATCGGATATCGGACCTCGACCATCGAGAGCACAAAGCGCTGGCGTGGATACGCCACGATCTTTCTGCGGCGGATCCTGTTCCGGCCATGGTTCAGGCTGATCGCCCGGGTCGGAGAGACCGGCGTCGACGAGTATTTCCTCGACCCCCTGCCGGTGTCGAACACCGACCCGCAGGTCTACAAGGCGAGGTTCACCGCCGATCGCAGCGGCGAGATCTTCCTCTATGTCAACGAGGCCGTCATCGGCCTCCCCTGGGTCTACCGATGGTTCTACGGCGATCATAAGGGCAAGGCGAAGGTCACGGTGCGGTTGCTGTAGAACGCCCCGACCGGGCTCACTGCATCGCGGCCCAACCGGTCCGTACGGCGTGATCGATCTGTGATCCAGTCGACAGACCCGGTTGTAGATTGCCTGTCATACTCTCCTTGCTAGATCAGCCGCCCGACGCCCGAACGATCCGAGGCGACATCTCCGATCTCCTGCGGCGCCGACGCGCCAGGTTCATATCGACCGGATATTTCTCACCAGCGATTTGGAGGCATCACCATGATTTCCAGGATTCAGGCGTTCCCGACCACCGACGGCATCTTCGTGGTCTGGGAGGTCGCGGCAATGATCCCGGACTGTCTCGGCTTTGCGCTGTATCGTCAGCAGCAGGGCAAAAGTGCAACCGTGGTCGACACCTGGGTCGGGTTCGAGGACCAGGCGCAAGGCCACAAGGCGGGCGAACATCGGCCGAGCACCGAATGGCCGGTGCAAAAGACGAACTGGACCGATTTCCTGGCGCCAATCGACGCGCCGGTCCGCTATGGCGTCGTTCCGGTTCTCAAGGACAGCGCCACCAAGGTGAAGCCCGCCTACAGCGCGCCGGCGCAATGGACCGAATACGTCTCCGCCATGCCGTCGGGCTCGCTGAAGCCGTGGTTCAACCGCGGCACGATCTCGGCGCAATGGCTGTCGCGCGCGATCGGCAAGGACAAGAAGCCGGCGCAAACCCTGGAGAAGGCGATCTCGACCAAGGGCAACAAGATCCGCGACTTCCTCAAGGGCCAGCTCGGCGCCCGCCTGCTGGCGCTGTTGGCCGATGCCAGGAAGGGCAAGCGCGACGTCTATCTCGCGCTCTACGAGCTCAACGACCCCGAGCTGATCGCCGCGCTGACCGCGATGAAGGGCAAGGCCCACGTCGTGCTTGGGAACAGCACCGGCAAGTCCGATGCCACCGCCAAGGACACCGAGAAGAATGCCGGCGTGCTGAAGAAGGCCGGCGTCGACATCGTCCGCCGCAAGATTGCACCGAGCCGCTACGCCCACAACAAGTTCGCGGTGTTCTGCGACGGCGCGCAGAAGCCAAAGGTGGTCTGGACCGGCAGCACCAACTGGACCCGGACCGGACTGTGCACCCAGAACAACAACGGGCTCGAGATCACCGACGACAAGGTCGCGGCGGCCTATCACGACCATTGGAAAGCGATCTACACAGACGGCAGCAAATCGCCGAAGGCGCTGGCTGTGGCCGGCGATCACGAATGGCCGTTCACCATCGGCGAGTCGAAGGCCAGCGTCTGGTTCACGCCCACCACCAGGAGCGGCGACCTCAAGGAAGCCACCAAGATGATCGAGGACACCGAGCATGGCGCGGTGTGCCTGATGCTCAATCCCGGCAACAAGGGCCTGCTCGGCCCGATTCTGGAGAAGGCGCAGGACAAGAAGCTCTATGTGCGCGGGGTGCTCAACAATTTCCCGGCGCAGGGCAAGGACAGTCCGAAGGATCAGCTGCAGCTCTTGGCCGGCGACGGACAGCAGCAGGTCTTCAAGGGCAAGCAGATCGCCGACGTGATCCGGCCTGCCGGCATCGACAAGACCGCGGACTGGTGGGAGCACGAAATCAAGAACACTGGCAAATTCATGATCGCCGTGCACAGCAAGGTGATCGTGCTGGATCCGGCCGGCAAGAACCCGGTGGTCATGACCGGCTCGCACAATTTCTCCGACCGCGCCAGCACCAAGAACGACGACAACCTCGTCATCATCAGGGGCGATTCGCAGCTCGCGCTGACCTATGCGGCGCGCATCGTCAGCATCTACGGGCAGTATCGCTGGCAGGCCTGGCGCAACACGCCCGAGGGCCAGAAGGACAAGGGTCTGAAGCGCAGCGACGCCTGGCTGAGCAACCGCATCGGCAAGGGCTGGGCGGAGACCGAAACGCGGTTCTGGCTCGGCACCACCTAACGCCGGCGATCCGTCATGACTACGGGGCAGCGTTGCCGCTGCCCCGCGTTCTCTTCATCGTCCCGAGTCCTACGCCGCGCGGCCGACCGAGGCGTCGAGATGCTTCAGCCGCGGCAGCACCTCCTGCTTCAGCAGCCGCAGCGAATTGTGCCAGGCTTCCGGCTTGTGCTTGTAGTCGAAGCCGAACACCAGCAGCACGCCGAAGCCGCCGACCTCCTGGTAGATCTTCTCGATCTTCTCGGTGACCGTCGCGGGCGAGCCGACGATCCAGTTGTTGCGCGCGCAATATTCGACCGTGACGTCGCCGTCCGGCACATCGGGCGAGGCCTTCAGGTAATCCTTGAAACCAAAGTGGCCGAGCAGCGGCAGGAAGTATTCGCCCATCATCCGGCCCATCATGTCGCCGGTCGACAGCTTCCACGCCTCCTCGTCGGTGTCCGCGACGAATACCTCGCGCACCATTCGCCAATCTTTGCGGCTCGGCGTGCGGCCGGTCTTGGCCGCGCCCGCCTCCACCGAGTCCCAGTGGCTGCCGACATAGGCGGGGTTGAGGTTGAGGCTCATCGGAATGAAGCCGCGCTCGCCGGCGAGCTTCAGCGTGTCCGAATTCTTGGAGAGCCCTGCGACGCCGATCGGCGGATGCGGTGCTTGCTGAGGCTTGATGTGCGGTTTGAGGAAATCGAACATCGTGTCCGGCTTGGTCACGGTCCAGAACTTGCCCTTGTGGGTCCAGGGAGCCGGCTCGGTCCACATCTTCAGGATGATCTCGAGCGCCTCGCGGGTCATGTCGCGGTTCTGGCCCGACATGCCGTCGACGTTGAACATCGCCCAGTCGCTCGGCAGGCCGGAGGCCGCGACGCCGAAGTTGAGCCGCCCGTTCGAGAGGTGATCGAGCATCGCGACGCGGTTCGCGAGTTC